>CAXMND010000150.1:0-3996 GCA_964194675.1 uncultured Coxiellaceae bacterium
GCAACATCCCTGGGGTGTTCGCCTATCCTGCCGGCATTGGAGACATTGGTGTTGCACTTATCGCGATGACAGTGCTTCTCATATTCCGACGTAGGGAACGCATCACAGGTGGTGCTGTATTCCTCGTGATTGGTGTGGGCGTCTTGGACTTCTCGAGTGCGTTCTTCTTCGGCTTCACTTCATCGGAAACACCTGTGCAGCTGTTCTTCCCTGCGGTACCCAACACTGTTGTGGTTTTTCCTACAGGCATGATTCCGTTGTTCCTCGTGCCGTATGCGATTTTCTTTCACACACTGTCGGCACTGAACTACGGAAGATACGAGTAGTTCTCCAGAGTCGCAGCGTGTGGTTCCGGGGGGTATCAGGTTTGATGAGGCCGCGCGGCCGTCTGGTGGCGGTTGACACGAGCCAGGCAGCGGCGCGACCATCCGCGATCTCCCCTCGAGCATCCAGCCGTTGGCTGGGAGAAAGGCAACACGATGCTAGGTGAGCAAATTGGAGAGGAGAAGGGTCGGGTTACGGCACGACGGGTGCTCTCGACAGATCCGGCAAGGGTCGAGGTCTCGACCGAAACCGAGGGCAGTCTTCTCGGTGTAGCGACGAAGAACATCGTTACGTATCAGAGCCAGCTTCGTCCGGACGGAACGCTGTACGGCGAAGGCGAAGGCGTCGTCATGGGCAAAGATGGCGACATCGCCACGTGGAAGGGCCAGGGCGTTGGTATCTTCGGAGAAAATGGCGCCATCAGCTATCGCGGTGCCATCTACTATCAAAGTGGATCGGAGAGATTTAAGCGACTCAACACCATCGCGTGCGTATACGAGTACGCCGTGGACGCGGAAGGGAACACGAGCGCGAAGTTGTACGAATGGCGCTAGCTGTTTAGAGCGCGAGCTTCAAGAGGCACCCGACTGGCTTGGGTATGACATCCCGAGGACCAAGGCGCCTTCGTCTGTGCGGAAGGACACGGACGACCTCTCGGGAGAGCCAGTTGCGCCTCCGCTGGCCGAGGCGACTGCGACATCACGTGCGCCGGGGACTGCGTGGTCGAATGCCCCGGCAGCGGTGACTGCCTGATGAGGTGCATCAACGAAGACGAGGGCGCAGAATGCCGCTTCGAGCGCTGCGAGGGCGAGATCACCGACTGTGGAGAGAACGTCTCCATCTGCGGCAGAAGCGGCTGTCCTTGATGGGGCTAGTTCGATCGGGGAATTTCCGCGCGGCTGGTTCTTTTTTGCCGTGTTTCGGCTAGCCCCGGTTCAGGAACTCCGCCATCGGCCGCCACCTCGTAATCTTCTGAGGGGCCCGTGTGTAGACTCTACGGGACCCGCGTGTAGACCTCGATGGACGCACCGGACACCTCAATGGACGAAACGGAATTGGAAGCCGTGCTCAAAGAAGCCCAGATGGGCAGCAGTGTCGCGTTCGGGCGAGTCTACGGAGAGTTTTCCGGCCGGGTCTTCGGGCTTTGTCGCAAGATGTTGGGGTCGCACGCCGCGGCCGAAGATGCGACCAGCGAAGTGTTCGAGCGGGCGTATCGCGCCCTCGACCAATACGACCGCGAGCGCCCTTTCGACCGCTGGATTCTCACCATTGCAAGTCGGCATTGCCTCAATCGCTTGCGCAGAGAGCGCGTCGAGAAACGGTTGTTTCATGACGAGCCGCTCGAGCTGGCTGCTGCGCCGGCATCGTCCTCGCCTCTCGCCGCGTGCGAGAACCAGGAGCAGCGACGGGCGTTGCTCGTGGCGATCGACGCCCTCCCCGAAAACTATCGACTGCCGCTGATCCTCAAATACTACGGCGACCTCTCCTACGACGAGATCGCTGAGCATCTCGGGACCACGCGTAATAACGTCGCCGTGCTGCTGCATCGAGCCAAGCGCGAGCTCCGCGGCGGCATCGGCACTTTGCAAAAGGACGAATCATGAGCTGCCCAAACGAGCTTACCTTGTCGATTTACGCGGACGGCGAGCTACCCGCGGAGGAGGCGCATCGCGTCGTCGATCACCTCGAAGGCTGCGCGGACTGCAGGGCGTTGTTTGCGGCGCTCGAGCAAGAGAACGCGGTGTTGATGGAGGTGCTGGGCGAGGAGGAAGTGGTGGGTGTGGGTCTTGCTGCGCCGTCTCCTAGCACTTCGGCGTCGAGCTGGGTGTGGGGCGCCATCGCGGCCGCGGCATTGGCACCCGTCATGCTCGATTGGGTGTGGCAAGCGACTCCGTCCCTACCCGCGGGCCTTGGTTGGCTCGGCAACTTTGGCGGGATCGGTGGGGTCTATTCGCTCTCGAGCGGCCTTGCGTCGCTCATCGTAGGAGGTCAGGACATGGTGGTTTTGTCGTTTGGTTTTGTTGCAACGCTGTTTGTCGTCATTGGGGCGTTGGGCGTGGTGACGCTTCGGCACCATTTGCTCGTGGGCGCAGGCGTCGCGTTGGCGCTGCTCGTAGGGCTTGCCCCGCCGAGTCAGGCCCACGCGGCAGAATTCCGTTACGAGAAAGAGGGCACCGTTAAAGTCGATGCCGACGAATCGATCGACGACACGGTTTTTCTCGGCGGCAAGACGGCCATCGTGGCCGGTGTGGTGGACGGTGATGTCTTCGCCGCTGCCGAGCGGGTCGAGGTCACGGGAACGGTGCGTGGCAATCTCTATGCCGCCGGTGAGTCGGTCACGATTGGCGGCGAGGTCGGTGGCAACGTGCACGCCGCCGGCAAGAACGTCGAGCTGGACACCAAGGTCGGCGGCTCGGGTTTCTTGGCAGGCCAGAACGTCATCCTGACCGAAGGCAGCGAGCTCGCGCGCGGAGGCTTCCTCGCAGGCGAGTCGGTGCGGGCCAAAGGGCGAGTTGGCCGTGATTTGTACTTTGGCGCGGAGAAGATGGAGCTCAGCGGAAACGTCGAGCGGGCGGTGCGCGGTTACGGCCGGCAAGTCACCGTGAGCTCGAGCGGCTCGGTGGGGGGCGACCTCCACGTGACGGTACCCGACGAGGATGCCGCCGAGATCGACGACGGTGCGACCGTGAACGGGGAGACCGTCATCGATATCCACGAAGAGAAAGAGCGACGGGCTTTTCTGTACCCCGGATTCTACTTCCGGGTGCTGGCGAAGACCCTGGCACTGCTGCTGATCGGGCTCGTTCTCATCACGCTGTTCCCTTCTCTCCGGCCGCCCGCACCCGAGTCGAGCAAAGAGGTGCTACGCGACATGGCAATCGGCTTCGTCGCGCTCGTCGCAACCCCCGTGGTCATGCTCCTCATTGCGCTCACCGTGATCGGAATCCCGGTCTCCATCGTGCTCGGGACGGTGTACGCCCTGCTGCTGTACGCATCGACCCTCGTTGTCGCCTACTTCGTGGCGCAGCGATTCCCCGCGGAGGGCAACCGTCGTCTCATCCTATGGACGGCGCTGAGCCTGCTGGTCATCTTCTTCGTCGTGGAGATCCCCCTGGTTGGCCCAGGCCTGAGCTTCCTCGTGCACATCTTCGGAATGGGCTGCCTGCTGGTGCATTTGAGGAATCTCTATATGGGGAGTCGCGACTCCACGGATTCGCCGACGGGCGAGCCGGGGATGCTTACGACGGGGTGATCCCACGCCGCATCGACGTCGATTCCCTTGGAACGCGCGCGCGGCGGTTGGGTCGAAGTTTGGGACGTTGCGGCGAAGGGATTCGGGGGCTTGGTTGGGGTGGGCATCTCTCGAGACGAACCATCGCGGGGCGTCAACCGTACTCAGCTCACAAGAAGCTGCATTCCGGACTGCCCGGGCAGCAGAAGCTGTAGCCAAAGACCTCATCGACGCAGACTACTGAGCCTTGGCTTGGGTAGTAGTAGGCCCAGAAGAAGCACATTTCGTCGTCGACGCCGAAGCCGAACTCGACGGTTTTGTCGCTGGTGTTGTTCCAGTCGCACGTGATGTTGAAGCCGCCGCCGGGGGGGAGCTGGAAGGGGGGATCGTAGGTGAGGGTCTCGGGCTCATCCCATTGGAAGTTTTCGACTTGGTAGACG
>CAXMND010000151.1:0-12464 GCA_964194675.1 uncultured Coxiellaceae bacterium
CAAGCACACAAGCTGTTTTCGTAACTTCACGATGATTTCCCGCCTCGGATTCTCTGCAACCGCCTCATTGAATGCTGTATTCGATGGTCATTTCTTTGTTCTGCCTCTTCACCGCTAGGGTGAGGGCGTCGGCCGTACGCAACCGCGAGTAGGCCTCGAGAGCCGTGTCGGGGCTGGTCATGTCGAAGCCGTTGATCGTTCGAAGCATATCGCCGTTACGAATTCCGAGTTTACCGAGCAAGCTGGTTCGACGAATGCCGTAGAGCTTCAGGCCCACGACGCGCCCATCCTCTTCATGTGGGATGACGCGGGCCGTTTTCATGATACTTCCCTGATTCGCGAGCACCTTGTCGACGATGCTCCGCTGAATGTTGTACTTCGTGTCGCTGATCTTTTCGATCCCTTCGTCGAGCTCCTCGTCGGTGAGCCCCGCCTTCCGATCGTTCCTAGCGCTGCTGGCTCGAGTCTCGCTCTTGACCGGTGCGGGTAGGGACTTCGCGACGGCTTCTTCTTCGCTAAACATCGAGAGCTCGCACGCACCCCCACCGGAAGCTTGCACGACCACGGTCGACGCTCGCACGGCTAAGACGAACGAGCCGTCCACGCTGGAACCCCTACGGTAGAGCATCGTCTTGCCTTCGTTGCCTGCGATCGCGGCGAACGACCATTCGGGATCGTTAGGGCTCACGACCGTACCGACGAGCCGCAGCTTGCCGTTGCATTGCGGTGGTGGCTGTGTCGGATCCCACTCGCCCCCAGGTGCCGCGCTCGGGGTGGTTGCCGTGACGGGTTCGAGCGTTAGGTCACCGCGGGACGAGTCGAAGATGTTGCGCTTCAGAATCACACCTGGGTCTCGCTTGCGCAGAAACTCTGGATTCGTGGCCGCGATTCTGCTCCTCGTCTGCGCTTTCTCGTCCGCGCCTTTGTCGAGGAGCTCCGCCGCAAGAACGCGGGTCGTGCCCTGCGCCAGGAAGAAAGCGCAGAGGGCCAGCGTTGCGAGAATAATCGCAATCGAAAATCGTCGTTCGCGCGGATTCGCCACCGGTTTGTACTAGAGCAACGCCCGTGCCGAGTTTGATCCTTGAAAAATCCAATGATCTCGTAGCCTGGGACACGCTAGTGGCTTCGTGTCCGCGACAACGTGGCGGGCGTTGCAGGGCGCAATTGACAAACTGACATTTGGGCCTGACAGGGAGCTCAGGCTGCCTCGTCTCCCTTTTCGGCGCCGAGCTTGCGATAGATCGTTCGCGCGGAGATTCCGAGCAGTTGCGCCGCCAGTTGTTTATCGCCTGCCGTGTGCTGAAGCGTGCCGTGAATCACGCGCCGTTCTACCTCGCTGAGCGGTGTACCGACTGAAAACGTGAACGCATCGACTTGACGTTCGGCGCGCGCCACCGGGTCGGGGAGGTCGTCGAGCTTGATGACTCCGCTGGTGTTGAGAACCACCGCTCGCTCGATGACGTTTTGAAGCTCTCGCACATTGCCGGGCCAGTCGTATGCGATGAGCTGCTCGAGCGCGTCCCCATCGACGGCGAGCGGCGCTTTTTGATTCTTGGTGCAGTACGTCTCGACGAAGTGCTCCGTGAGCAATGGGATATCGTCACGGCGTGCTCGGAGCGGTGGGCTCGTGAGTGCGATGACGTTCAGCCGGTAGTAAAGATCTTCGCGGAACTCGCCTGCTTCAACCGCTGCATGCAGGTCCCGATTCGTCGCCGCAATGAGCCGGAAGTCGGCCTTCTTGGTTTGACCGCCGACTGGCTGGTACTCGCCCTCTTGCAGGACGCGGAGCAGCTTCACTTGCACGGCGGGCGACAGCTCACCGATCTCGTCGAGGAATAGGGTGCCGCCTTCGGCCTCCGCGACGCGCCCATCACGACGCGCGATAGCACCCGTGAACGCGCCTTTTTCGTGACCGAAAAGCTCCGACTCGACGATCGTTTCGGGGAGTGCAGAGAGATTCACACCCACGAACCTCCCACGTCCGCTGCGGTCATGGATAAAGCGTGCCAGCAGCTCCTTACCAGTCCCGCTTTCGCCGAGAATCAATACGTTCGCCGACGACGGTGCCGCCTGTGTGGCGATCTCGAGGGCGTGTCGGAGCGCCGGTGCCGACCCGATGATGCCTCGATCGCTCAACTGCGACAGTTGTTGGCGGAGGTCTTTGTTTTCGACGACGAGTTGGTGACGCTCAGCAGCCTTGCGAACCGTCTTCACCATATGCATTCGCTTGAGAGGCTTCTCGACGAAATCGTAGGCTCCAGCACGCATGGCGTCGACGGCCTTTTCGACCGTCCCGAATGCGGTCATCAACACGACCTCGGCATCGGGGACCACGGTTTTCAAGGCTTTCACCAGCTCGATGCCATTCATGCCCGGCATCATGAGGTCACTGACGACCACGTGGACCGCCTGTCGGCGACACACGTCGAGCGCCTTTTGTCCGCTTGTGGCGGTGAGAACGACGAAGCCCTCTCGCTCGAAGATCCTTCGGAGCGATTCGATGTTGGGTGCCTCGTCGTCGACTACGAGCACGGAGATTTCGTTTGAATCGGTCATGTGAGACTCTCTGGCAGCTAGTATTGACACAATGTCAGGAAATGACAAGTCGTCCATGCTTTTCATAGCTAGATAACTCAATGTAATTACTGATATTATTGGCTAAGGCGCTAGGGGAAAGGGCGCGCACCTCAGAGCAACTTGCAATCCACGGGCCAGCTCAGAACAACAACGGAAGCTGAGGATAGGAAGGCTCCATTGGCCTAGGGGCGACCTCCGGAGCTTCTCGAAGCTCGTGGTTGAGCCCGAGCCGAGCACAGTGCATGGCGAACAGCTGCTCGATGGCGTCCCACCTAGCGCCCTCGCCGACCATTCGGGAACCGAAGTGACTGTGACTGGTGCGACCGCCCCGGACGTCGCGGATCGCGTTCATCACGCGTTGGTGCCGCAGCGGGAAGGCGTCGATCAAGCGCTCCTCGAAGATCGGGCCGACTTCGAGTGGGAGGCGCAAAAGGATCTTGAACGCGTGCTTGACACCGGCGTCGCGCGCACGCGTTAGAATTTCCGGAATCTGATCGTCGTTCAGCCCTGGGATGATCGGGGCGATTCCCACGGCCGTATCGAGACCGGCATCCGACAGTAGCCGAAGCGTCTCGAATCGTTTGCTCGGGGAGCTGGCGAAGGGTTCAATGGCGCGCGCGTCTTCATCGCTGGCAAACGGGATGCTCAGTGCGATGCGGCACGGGGCCCTTTCTTGCAGCTCTTGCAACACGTCGACATCGCGACGGACGAGCTTTCCCTTGGTGATGATCGTCACTGGATTAGCGTAGTCGACGCATGCTTCGAGGCAGCCACGCGTCAACTCGTAGTGCGCCTCGAGCGGCTGGTAGCAATCGGTATTGCCCGAGAAGGCCACCACCTCGCCCCGCCAAGATTTCTTCTTGAACGTGGCGCGCAGCCGCTCGACGATGTTCACCTTCACGATGATCTGTCGCTCGAAGTCCGTGCCAGCCCCAAAGCCGAGATAGGGATGGGTAGGGCGCGCATAGCAGTACGCGCACCCGTGAAAGCAGCCGCGGTACGGATTCACGCTCCAACGAAAGTCCACGTCGGGGCTCTTGTTCTGCGAGAGCGCAGTCTTGGCGTGCTCTTCGTGGACACGCAGGTCAGCCGGCGGGGGCAGTCCCTCCCACTCCACATGAGCCTCCTCGAAGCGGTTCGGCGGATTCTTGCGATGTCGTGGCACTGAACAAAAGTACAGCTACGAGCCGCAAAGCGCAAGAGACTCGCTGGCGCTGAACGCTGACGCTGAACGCTGTCGCTGGCGCTGAACGCTGACGCTGGCACTGGCACTGACGCTGGCACTGACGCTGCTTAATCGGCGTAGGGGATGGCTTCACAAGGTTCGTGGGCGCCGTGCCAGCGCATCAGCATGGTTTGCGGCTTGCCTTCTTCGTCGTAGCTGATGAGTGCGTACGTGAGGCCGCTGTCTTGGCCGAGGTACTGAAGGTCGAGGTTGATCATCTTCACCCAAGTACCGGTGTTGACGAGGATCCGATCGTTGGGGAGCTGCAGGTATCGTGGGCCGTGGCTATGGCCGACGATGAGGGTATGCACCCCACGAACCTTGTTGAGGGCACGAATCGCTTGTTCGTCGTAGCCCCCGCTCGTCACCTCGAAGACCTCTTCGCGCAGCAGCCGGGGAAAATTCAGGATGCGGTGGCGCCAGGCTTGGATCGTGAAAATGCGGTGGCGGAGAAAATACACGGTTGAGCGCCAAATGAAGCTCACGAAAAAACGCGGGTCGAGCAAGAGAGAGGACCAAAGGAAGCGCCGAAGAGGCTGAATACGATCCACGTGACTTCGGACTTCTTTGAGTGGATTCATCACTTCCAAGATCCACAAGCTTCCCCAGGGGAACGCGAGCACCTCCGCGCCGTCGCGGCGTGTGCGCGTCATTTGCGAGTAGTCGACCCGGTGGATGCGCTCGAACTGGTGGCCGTGCCTGATCTGAATCCCCTCGGGGAGGTAGTACGTGTCCGACGAGGTCACGAAACTCACGCGGTCCGAAGCCCCGCCGGGTGCGACGTATCGGCAAAAGAGCTCTTGGACTCCGGGAAACCAGAACTCGAGATCGTGATTTCCGGGTAGGTATGTCACGCGATTGTTTGGCTGCTGCAGAAACTCTTTGATCGCCAACACGAACTTGGGATGGCCGTCGAGGCATTGCTGGAGCTTGGCCACCCCGATCTCTTCGGTCACTTCGGTCGGCCACTGGCCCGCGACCTTGACTTTCAGCAGGTCGAAGATGTCGCCGTTCAGAATGAGCTCGACGCTGCCGTCCTGCCCCGCCAAGTGATCGTAGTGTTCGAGAAGCTCGACGAAGCGATCGTCATGGATGAAGTCCTCGAGCGGGTTCAGTTGTCCGCGTCGGGTCCCCGTTCCCAGATGCAGGTCACTGAGCACGATCCGGTAGAGCTTCACCGCAAGCTACCCCCGTGATGGGGTAACGCGAAGCGCGCCGGCGGGCCAGCTTCTTACAAACCGCTCGACTTCAAGCTCTGATTCTCTTCTTCGGTCAGCGGCAGGTGCAGGCCGCATTCTGGCTTTTTGCCCAGGATGCGCCCGTCGCGGGGATCCATGTCCTCGGTCGTCGGAATGGTGGAGTGGTGGTCACCGATCGACCGGTACCCCTGCTCTACGAGTGGATGGTACGGCAGATCGTGCTGCACCATGTAGTTCTCGATGTCTTCGGAGGTCCACCGGAGGATGGGGTGGATCTTGATCCTTCCGTCCTGTCGGTCGATGCGACGCAAACCGGCGCGGTGCTCGGTTTGCTCTGCTCGAAGGCCAGCCATCCAAGCTTCGGCGCCCAAGTCTTGCAATGCTCGCTGCATGGGCTCGACCTTGTTGATCTGCAAGTATCGCTGAACGCCGTCCTCGCCTTGCTCCCACAGCTTGCCGTAGAGCGCTTCTTGGCGCGCCGCCGACATCGGGGCCGAATAGAACCGCATATCGAGATCGAGGCGTTTGATTAGGTCTTTCGCGAACTGGTACGTCTCCTCGAAGAAGTACCCGGTGTCGACGCACACGATGAGTGTGCGAGGCGCAACGCGTTGGATCAGGTGCAACATCACGGCGGATGTGGCGCCGAAGCTGGTGGACGCGATCAGTCGGTCGCCATAGCGCTCGTGCGCCCACGCGATCAGCTCCTCAGGCGTAGAGGCCTCGAGGGCTCGATTCTCTCGATCCAAGTCGGAGTCAATGCTGGCGATGCGGGCGGCTTCCATGGTGATCCGAAGTAACTTGACAAGTCTGGTGCGGTTTTGCAATGCGTCGAGGGCTTCGCGAGGCATCTAATCACATCGGACGCCAATTACAGAGCATTTTTGACCACCACCAGCATCATATTCTTGACTATTTAAATCGACAATTATCGGAGGGTGACGAATTCCTCGGCCGAAGTCGGATGAATCCCAATGGTTGCGTCAAAGATCGCCTTGGTTGCTCCGGCCTTCATCGCCACCGCCAGGCCTTGAATGATCTCGGCTGCACCGTGCCCGGCCATGTGGCACCCGACGACTCTGTCATCCTCTGCGTTCACCACGAGCTTGATGATGGTCCGTTCTTTACGCTCGCTCATCGTCAGCTTGAGCGGCGTGAATACCGACTGATAGACGCGCACGTCCGGACAACGGCGCCAGGCTTCCTCTTCGGTGAGGCCGACGGTGGCGAGCTCCGGCTGGCAGAAGACCGCGGTCGGAATGTTGAGATAGTCGATCTTGAAGTCGTCCTTACCGAAGAAACGATGGGCGAAGTGCATTCCTTCTGCAATGGCGACGGGGGTGAGCTGCAGGCGGTCGGTGACGTCACCTACCGCGTGGACAGACGGCACCGAACTCGTGTAATCGTCGTCAACGATGATGCCTTCCCGCTGACCAAGCTCGACTCCGAGAGCTTCGAGGCCGAGACCGTCGGTGTTGGGCGCACGGCCGATCGCAAACAATGGAAAGTCGGTCTCCAACGTCTCCCCGTTGTCGAGCCTGGCTTCGATGCTGGAGTCGCTTTTGCGAAGCTCCTTTACCTGCGTGTCGAGAAGGATCCGGACACCCTTGGCCTCTAGCTCATCATGAAGATGGCAGCGCAGATCACGATCGAATCCCCTGAGAATCTCTTCGCCCCGGTGGACTATGGTGACGTCGACTCCCAACGCACAAAACACCGAGCTGAACTCGAGAGCGACATAGCCGGCGCCGACCACCAGCATCCGCTTTGGCAGCGCTGGAAGAGAAAACACGGCGTCGGAAGTCAGTGCTAGCTCGGCTCCTGGAATGTCCGGTGCGAGGGGACGGCCCCCGGTCGCGATCAAGATCCGCGTTGCCGTTCGTTCGGTGCCTTCGATGTGAACAGCATGTCGGTCGACCAGTTCCGCACGGCCTCGAAACAGATCGACTCCTGCTCGCTCGAGGAGCTCGAGGTAGATCCCGTTCAATCTTGTGATCTCTCGGTTCTTGTTCTCGAGGAGCGCGCGCCATTCAAATGAAGGCTCGCCGGACCAGCCGTAACCCCGCGCGTCGTCCAGGTCGTACGCGAAGTGCGACCCGTACACGAAAAGCTTCTTCGGCACGCATCCGACGTTGACACAGGTGCCCCCAAGGCGATCCATCTCGCAGATCGCGACATGCGCGCCCAGTTCGCTTGCGATCCGAGCGGCTCTCACACCCCCGGACCCTGCTCCGACGACGATCAGGTCGTAATCATACTGCGTCATAATCTAGGGCTCAGGTATGGCTTAGGGACCGGTTTGTTACCAGCTTGCGAATTCACGAAGGGCCTGCACCACGGAGATCTCGGTGCACCCACCTTGGAGGAGGGTCATCGCACCCTCTTCAGTAACCCCTACGTAGAGCTCCCGCAGGTCGTCCGGTACGAGCGGCACGAGCCGCTCATCGACACCGGCCTTTGCCAGCAAGGCATTCAGCGCGCGGACGAGTGCGCGGACCGCAACCGTGCCGCTTTCCCCGGTGTCATCCTCTTCGTCAGTCACCGCGCTGAAGTGCTCACCGGCCCGCAGCACGAGTGGCCCATCGTCGGTCCCGATTCTCTGCAACTTGACTGGCGCGATCTCGGAATTGAGGCTTGCCAGGGTCGAGGCGACTTGATGGGCCGTCACGGAGAAGTGATCGTGATGGACGAAGAAACGGTCGCTGGTGCGGCGTCGTGACGCGACGGATGGGTCTTCGTTACCACGATAGTACAGCTCGAGAATATCCATTCGCCGAGAGTCGATTCGTTCTTCGTTGACGTTAGACGCGATTGTCTCGAGCTGCCGAGGGTCAAGCTCGGAGGCCAGACCAGCCGCGTTCAGCAGGTCGACGAACTCCTCGTCACGCTTCGAATATCCCGCGGTTTCCTCCTGGAAATGCAGGTCGCCCGCAGGCGGTGGCACCGACTCTTTCAGCGACGCGCTCATCAACCCCTGTATTAGTGTTCAACAAATGAAGTCAAAGGTCGACCCCCTGACACAATTGGCGCTTGCCAGACGTCGAAACCGAAGAATTTCGGTCGGCTGCTCCGCCCGACCCGCACAGTTGTTCACCGTTGCCTCGGGAATCATCCACCCCGACACAAGACGAACCATGCGGACATGGGTTTGCCCATTTTGAACGCGCGACCGATGGTGACGTGCTCCGAGACGCCGCGAAGGACATCCTGGGTGCCGTTGTAGACGAAGGCGGAAAGTCGGGACGAGTTCGGAAGAATCTCGGGCCACTCGGCGGGTCGCCTTGGGGGGACACGCAGATAGTCGACCAGGACCTCGCCTTCTTTCTCGTAGGGGTAGGCGACGAAGTATCCGGGGCCAACGACCGTCTCGACGAAGCCACCGCTTCGATTGTACCCCCAGAGCTCGTCATTTTCCGCCTCGTCGGGCCTCACGAACACCTTCGCAAAGTGTGAGAAAGCGGGGAGCGAGTTCTTTCCGTAGTGGATGACTTCTTCCATTGGTGGATGTGTGGGGTCCACGATGTCGTTCAACGAAATCGGCCTGTGGCCGCAGGCCGTCTCGAACAAACGCGCATGGTGTTTGCCACCGAGCGTGCGAATTTCGGAGATGCGGTGTTCCGAATCCAGACTGTCGAGGAACGCCTCCACGGCAGCGATGTCGATCGTGCCCGTGCTCAACAGCTCTTGGAGTCTCCCCATGACGGGCGTATGGCCGATGTTCGGCGAAGCGGCAACTAACGAACCGGGCGGTGACTGTGGATGCCAACCAGCTTCGTTGTGTCGACCCGGAGGGACAAGAGCAGGGTGAACAATTTTCGCGAGCTTTCGTGATCAAACCCGAAGTTGCGAAGCGCTCGCCTGAGCATTCTGCCGGCTCGGTCGTGGGTCACCTTCTTAGCCATGTCGAGCGCCTCCATCTGATTGATTCCCTGTGCGCTCCCGATTTGGCGCACGATGTCGACATACTCGGTGATGTGCTCCGATAGCGCCTCGTGGGGGATCGTCTTGCTCTCGAAGATTTCTCCCCCTGGGCCCTTCGCCTCCAGGACGAAGTGTTGCTCAGTCACGGAGATGTTTAGCGTGGCGTCGTAGTCGACCGCGTCTTTGGTCTTCGCCAGGAGCTGTCCGATGTTGGCGTTCCACTCGATGTGTTGCGCATCGGAGCCGCGCGATAGAGTTCGCTCGTCGATGACCACTGCGTCAAAGGACATGATGGGAACATATCAGTTTCGCCTCGGCCTGCATCTTCCGGGCGCCGGCTGCTATGGTCCGTGGATGACTTTGGAGCTCACCGAGCGGAGAGACCAGATCGTATATCGATGGGACCTCGACAAGACGTACCTGCGAACCGAGTTCGACACACTTCGCGACCTCGTCCGCACGGCGTTCGAGCCTGCATCCCACAAGCGCACGTACCCCGGCGCCAGCACGCTTCTGCGCGAGATTCGCTCTACCGAACCAGCAGCGATATTTATACTATCCGGAAGCCCGGAACAGATGCGGAGCGTGCTCGAGGCGAAGTTGAGGCTCGACGGGATTCGGTGGGATGGCTTCACGCTCAAACCGAGCCTGCGGAATCTGGTGCGAGGTCGATTTCGGTTCCTCCGGGATCAGCTGAGCTACAAGCTCACCGCGCTATTGCGCTCGCGCACGAACGTCGACCCAATGACCGATGAGATCCTATTCGGCGACGACGCCGAGGGCGATGCTTTCATCTACTCGCTCTACGCGGACATCACGGCAGGCCGCGTGAGCCAAGAGGTTCTCATGCAAGTTGCAGAGGCGGCGCATGTGCACCCGGATGACATTCCTGAGATCGTACGCATCGCGGCGCGCGCTCCTCGGCGGGACGCCGTTCGGCGTATCTTCATTCACCTCGAGCGGGTCTCGTCGACGGTGGGCTTCAGTGACTTCGGGCACCGCGTATGCCCCTTCTACAACTATTTTCAGCCTGCGCTGGTCTTGCTCGACGACGGCGCGCTTGATGCGGCTGCCGTCCTGCGGGTTGGAGCGGACTTGCTCGTCGCCCATACGTTCAATCCAGAGGTTCTCGCCGCGAGCTTCGACGACCTTCGGCACCGAGGATACTTGAGCAAGCGGGTGGTGGATCGGATCTCCAGGAGCGCGGATACGATCGTGCCTGCGACGTTCGGACAAGCCTCAGGGCCGCTCCGGGCACTCGCAAGCACCATGGAAGAGGCGCGGCCCGAGCTCCCCGAGGAAGTCGAGGTTGACAGGACCAAGGAAGACTACCTGACCCTGTTCAAGAAAGACCAGACGAGAACACGAGCAGCCAAGCGGCGCGCGGTGTGGACGCGCGAGACGCTTTAGGAGGGCTGTTGCGACTACGACGAGCCAGGGGGCTCGTAACCCAGCATGGCGAGCGCGTCCCGGGCAAGTTCTCCGATCGTCGTCTTCTCTTCGTCTTCGAAGTCCTCGAGGAACACTTCGCGCGCGTCGCCGGTGAAGCGTTCCAAATCGCTCACGGCTTCCGGATCTTGAAGCGTGGCGAGGGCCTCGATCGCGGCCGCTGCCACATTGGGATTTGGGTGCTCCAAGAACCGACGAATCAGGGGGAGGGCGCTCGGCTCGGCGATTTCTGCCAGCACCCAAGGGAGCTCGAGCATGGCTGGGCCGTGTGCGTCGGCGTCGAGTGCGCGTTCGATGCCGCGGGCCACCTCCGCATAGCGTTCGAATCCGAGATCGCGCAATGCCTCTCCGGCCGCCACTCGTACACGTGGCTCGGTGTAGTTGAGGATCGTGATCAACGCATCGGTCATTCGAGGGCCCGGCACTTGCGCGCAGAGGTCGGCCAGCCTTTCCAAACGCATGGTGGCTTCGTCTCGGTCATCTATTTGCAGTGCCTTCTCGGTCTCGCTTTCGAGAAGCGCGATCAGTTCCTCGGAGCCCCGCTTGCGGAGCAGCACTGTCTCAGCTGTGCGTATCGCGCGATCCGCCGCGAATATCTGTCGTAACTCGTCCGAAAATGACATGGTTGCCTCAGCCCTTCTCCGCTGCAGCGCGCAGCGGCTGGAGCTCTCGAAGGAGGGATCGTACTCGGTCCACGGCATCGAGGGGTTCATCGTCTCGATAGCGCCGTGTGAGCTTCATGTCAGGCGAAAGGCTCCACCCCGTGCCCGAAGTCGCGACCAAAGGCATCAGTTCCGCTGGGTTGAGTGGGGTATCCTCTCGAAGGTGCAAGGTGACGCGACCTGAATCAGCCTCGCACCCGAGCGCGCGCAGATCCCGAAGCAACGGCTTGAGCGACATCACCCGAACGAAATCTCGCGCGGGCTGGGGCGGCGCGCCGAACCTTTCTTCCATCTCGCTCGCGAGGTCATCGACCGCCCGTTCGTCCGCGGCTGTCGCGAAGCGACGGTAGAGCGACAACCGCAAACCGATGTCGTCGATGTAGTCCTCGGGAAGGTAGTGTGCGACTTCCACGGAAAGCTCGGGGTCGACCTCTTGCTGGATAGGGTCTCCGCGGAGCTCGGACACGGCTTCGTCGAGCATCTGGACGAACATGTCGAAACCAACCAGCGAAGCGTTGCCGCTCTGTTCGGACCCCAAGAGGTTTCCCGCGCCACGAAGCTCCATGTCGAGCGTAGCGATGCGAAAACCAGCGCCGAGCCCCGAGAAACGCTCGAGCGCCTCGATGCGAACGCGTGATTCCTCGGACATCTGGCTGGGTGGCGGCGTAATCAAATAACAATAGGCGCGTTGGTCCGACCGGCCAACCCGGCCTCGCAGTTGGTAGAGCTGCGCCAGGCCAAGCGCGTCGGCGCGGTCGATCACGATTGTATTGGCCCGCGGAATGTCGAGGCCACTCTCGATGATCGCGGTGGAACACAAAACATCGTAGGCGCCCTCGACGAAGTCGGTCATCGTCCGGTCCAGCAATACGGGTTTCATCTGGCCGTGCACAATCGCGATTCGCGCGCTGGGAACTAAATCTTGAAGCCGCTGAGCACGTTCGTAGAGCCCGTCGATGCGGTTGTACACGAAGAACACTTGTCCGCCACGACTCAGTTCTCGCTCGACCGCTTCCTTGATTAGATGCTCGTCCCAGCGACAGACGAACGTGCGGACTGCGCGACGATCCTGAGGTGCGGTAGTGATCAATGAGAGGTTGCGCATGCCGCCGACGGCGAGCTGAAGGGTACGGGGTATGGGGGTTGCGGTCAGTGTCACGACATCGACGTTCGTGCGGAGCTTCTTGATGCGTTCCTTGTGCGTGACGCCGAATCGCTGCTCTTCGTCGACGACGAGCAACCCAAGGTGCGCGAAGTGGACGTCCTTAGACAAGAGCCGGTGTGTGCCCACGACGACGTCGACGGTGCCGTCTTTGAGCCCAGCCAAGGTTTTTATCTGCTTCGGTCGGGAAACGAAGCGCGAAAGCACCTCGACGCGAAGAGGATAGTCTTTCAGGCGCGCCGAGAACGTCCGAAGGTGTTGCTGGGCCA
>CAXMND010000152.1:0-4538 GCA_964194675.1 uncultured Coxiellaceae bacterium
AGCCACACCTGCCAGCCGAGACCCCACGCACCGAGTGTCGGTGATTCCCAATCGTCCTCGATGAAACGAATGTCGTGACGGCTTGGATCCGTCCCGAGCATGCGAAGGGACTCGAGGTAGAGGTCTTGAATGTCGATCGGCGAAGGCTTGAGGATCACCTGGTACTGATGGAATTGCTGAAGTCGGTTCGGGTTCTCGCCGTAGCGCCCGTCGGTCGGGCGCCGGCTGGGCTCGACGTACGCAACGTTCCAGGGCTCAGGGCCAATGGCGCGAAGGAACGTATGTGGGTTGAAGGTCCCCGCGCCGACCTCGGAATTGTAGGGCTGGACGATCAAGCATCCGCGCTCGGCCCAGAAACGCTCGAGCGCAAGAATGAGCTCCTGAAAAGTCACCCCCACTCCTCAGCGTCAGTGTCGTCGTCGTGGTCGTCGTCGTGGTCGTCGTCTGCGTAGGCCTCTTGTTCGGCGGCTAGGCGGGCTGCTTCTTCTTGCTCGAGGATCTCGCGTTCGGCGGCTTCGAGCGCTTCGGCCGCGGCCAGCTCTGCGGCCGCTACGTCGATCGACTCGCCGGTTTTAAGCTCGAAGAGCGCCTTGTGCTCGTCCGTCAGGTCACTGAACTCTTGAAGCGTAGGAAGGTCTTGAAGGGTGCTCAGCCCAAAGAACTCCAAGAAGCGCCCCGTGGTCCCGTACACCAGAGGTCGACCGGGCTCGTCTTTGCGACCGAGAATCTTCACGAGGCTCCGCTCGGCTAGCATTCGGAGCGCCGAGCCGGAATCCACGCCACGTACGTCGTCCACTTCGGGTCGGGTGATCGGCTGGCGGTAGGCGACGATAGCCAGGGTCTCGAGCTGTGCCCGGGTCAGGCGCAGAGGCTTCGGGGCCACGAAGCTCTTCACGAACTCGGAGCTGTCCGCGGCCGAACGGAACTGGTACCCCCCCGCGATGAAGTAGAGACGAACGCCCCGCTGCTGGTAGTCGGAGACTAGCTGATCGAGCAGCGGCTGGACTTCCGCGATGGTGGCGTGTGCCGTCCGCGCGAGCCGCTTGGCGGAAACGGGCCTGTCGGACACGAAGATCAGGCTCTCGAGGACGTTCTTCAGCACCGAGGAGGTCTGCGGGACATGCGCGGAGGCGCCGTTTTCCTCGATGGCCGCTTCGGTTTGTCCGGTGGTTTGGGTCATGACTTCAGCTCATCCTCGATCCATCCATACGCGTCTACAGAGCCGGCTGGCACGATGACAGACTCGCGTCGCTCCAGGTGTTCTTCTTCCATGGCGGGCGCTTCGTATCCGGAAAGCGTTCGCGCTACATCTTCGGGCACCAGCGGCTCACCGCCTTCGTCGAGCAAGGTGTACTCGAGGTAGATCGGTTCTTCGTGGTCGGTTTGATAGATGCTCGCGAGACGCATTTTCGCCATCTCGAGCAGCGCGAGGAAGGTAACCACGAGCTCGTACGAGGTACTGACGTCTTCGAAGAGCTCGTCGAAGCGACATCGACGGCGCTCCCGAAGCAGTTCGACCAAGCTGCCGATTCGTTCCTGGATCGTCATGCGTTCGGCATCGACCTCGAGTGAGATCTCTGCATTGATGCGCTTGGCGACGCTCTTGAGCGCGTCGATGAGCTTGAAGACGCTGAACTGGGCCAGCGGTTGTGCAGCGTCGGAAGTCGGCGCGGGCGACCCACGGAAAAACACATCACGCCCTGTGATCGCGCGTGCGCCCAGATCTTCGGCGACCCTCTTGTACTTCTGGTACTCGAGCAGGCGCCGGATCAGCTCGCCCCGTGGGTCGATCTCGTCGATATCCTCGTCGTCCTGATCCTCGGGCGGCCTGGGCAAGAGCATCTTGCTCTTGATGTGCGCCAAGGTGGCCGCCATCAGGAGGTATTCCGAGGCGACATCGAGGTTGAGTTGGTCCATCAACCCCAGGTATTCCAGGTACTTATCGGTGATGAAGGCGATCGGCAGATCGAGGATGTCGAGCTCATGCTTGCGGATCAGATGCAAAAGCAAGTCGAGTGGCCCCTCGAAGTTGGGCAGCGCGATCCGGAAGTTGGGGTCCAAAACCTCCGGCGCGTTCTGATCCTCCGAGGTAGCCGGCATGGGACTGGACTCGTTCATCGCAGTGGAACCATGCGCTCGAAGGCTCCTAGGTGTCAATTGCTGCGGGCCTCGTCGAGGGCTTCGAGCACCTCCTCGACGTGTCCGTTCACCTTCACTTTGGGGAAGTGCTTGATCACCTTTCCATTCGGTCCGATCAGCACGGTGGAGCGAATGATCCCCATCGACTTCTTGCCGTACATGTTTTTCTCGCCCCAGGCGTCATACTTCTCGAGCATCTTGCCGTCGGGGTCGCTCAGGAGCGGGAACTTCAGTTTGTACTTGTCAGCGAACTTACAATGCGACGCGATCGAGTCTTTGCTGACCCCGACCACCACCGCGTCTCGGCCCTTGATCTTTCTCAGCACTTTGTTGAAGTCATTGGCTTCGGTCGTGCATCCCGGCGTGTTGTCGCGAGGGTAGAAGTAGAGGATCACGTATTTCCCAGCCAGGTCTTTGAGGGCGACCTTGCCGCCGTCGGAGGACTCGAGACTGAACGCGGGCGCCTTACGGCCTTCTCGGATCATGAGGAGCCCTCTATCGCCGGTTTGCGTGAGGTGTCAACGCGTCGGGGGCGGCACGAACTTGGTTTCTGTGAGCGGCGGGACCAAGATCGAGTCATGACCACCCGGACCCTCGTCGTGGGCGACGTGCACGGTTGCCGAGAGGAGCTCGACGATCTCCTACGAGAGTCTGGCTGGGAGGAGGGAGATCAGCTGGTCTTCGTTGGAGATTTAGTCGCCAAGGGACCGGATTCGCTTGGGGTTGTTCGGTTGGCGCGCGAGCTCGGGGCCGAGGCGGTGCGGGGCAACCACGACCAGCATTGCCTCGAATGGTGGAATGCCAAGCAAAACCGAGAGCCCCTGCCAGAGCTCCGCGATGCCCACCAACAGGTCGCGAACGAGCTCGAAGAGGAGGATTGGATCTGGCTCGCCGGCCGCCCCCTGTGGCTCGAGCTGCCCGAGCACGACGCCTTGGTGGTCCATGCCGGGCTACTCCCAGACTTGCCGCTCGAAGACCAGGACCCCCACGACCTGATGAACATGCGAAGTATTCTCGACGATGGCACCGCGTCGAGTTGGTACGAGGAAGGCAAGCCCTGGGCGTCGTTTTGGCCGGGGCCGCGCCTGGTCCTGTTTGGGCACGATGCCATCCGAGGACTTCAGCGTCACCCGCACGCGTTCGGTCTCGACACCGGGTGTGTCTACGGGGGCTGGCTGACCGGGGTGTGGCTACCTGACCGCGACCTGGTTTCGGTGCCTGCGCGGGCGACTTGGGCCGAGCCAGGGGAGAGTTAGCGTGGCGGAGATTCGGGTATGCGCGGCACACGAGCTGACGGCGGGAATCGTTCGGTCGGCACACCTCGGTCACGACGAAAGTGGCCTTCCGATCATGGCGCTCGTGGTTCGAGACGAGGGCGGGGTCGTCCGAGCGTATCGAAACCTCTGCAGGCACCTCCCGGTTCCGCTCGACGGGGGAACCGGGGAGCTCTTGAGCGACGACGGAGCGCACCTCATCTGCGGGACCCACGGCGCCACGTATCGGCTCACCGACGGCTACTGCGTCGAAGGCCCCTGCGAAGGATTGGCTCTGGACCGCCTGTCTTGCCGGGAGCAGGACGGAGACCTCTACGTGTCCGTCGACTCGCGCTGACAACGGGACGACGCGCGGCTCAGGCGGTCTTTTCTTCTTTCGCGCTCCAGGCGGCCGGGGACGAAAGCGGGCCGATGTCGGACCAGGGCTTGTCCTCGCTCTGCCGAACGATGTTCCGGCGTGCGGTGAGCACTTCGACGCCTTCGCGGGTAACCAACACCGTGTGCTCGAACTGGGCCGACAGGGATCGGTCGAGCGTCAGCACCGTCCAATCGTCGTCCATCACCTCGGTCTGGTAGCCACCGACATTGATCATCGGCTCGATGGTGAACACCATTCCAGCCTTGATGCGCTTGTCTTTGCCGCGTCTCCCGAAGTGCGGGATCTGCGGTGGCATGTGGAACTCGCGACCCACCCCGTGTCCGACATAGTCGCGCACCACCGAGCAACCCCGGCCCTCGGCGTACTCCTGAATCGCGGCACCGATATCGCCGATGCGTTTGCCGTGCTTCACCTCCGCGATTCCGAGCTCGAGGCAACGACGGGCCGTCTCGACGACGTGAATCGCTTCGTCGCTTGGCTGGCCCACGTAGAAGGTGACGCTCGTGTCGCCATGGTAACCGTGCTCTTTCGGTAGATAGGTCGTGACATCGACATTGATGATGTCGCCGTCCTTCAGGACATGGGGCCCCGGGATGCCGTGGCACACGCAGTCGTTGACGCTGGTGCAGACGCTCTTCGGGAAGCCCTTGTAGTCGAGCGGTGAGGGAAGCGCGTCGTGGGACAAGGTGTAGTCGTGGACGAAACGATTGATGTCGTCGGTCGTGATGCCCGGCGCGATCATCTCG
>CAXMND010000153.1:0-34880 GCA_964194675.1 uncultured Coxiellaceae bacterium
GAGCTCGACCAGGCCGAAGCGCGTGTCGGCGGCGATTGGGAGCGGGTCCGCGGTTTGCTCGGAGGAAAGGGGGCGAATCTCGCAGAGATGTCGCGGCTCGGGGTGCCGGTACCTCCAGGCTTCACGATCACGACCGAGGCCTGCAATGCGTACCTCGCCGCTGGCGGTGAGCTCCCCGATGGGCTGTGGGAGCAAACCTTGGCCGCGCTTCGCACGATGGAACAGAAGACCGGCAAGCGCTTTGGCGACCCCGAAAGCCCTCTGTTGGTGTCCTGTCGCTCGGGAGCGAAGTTCTCGATGCCCGGCATGATGGACACGGTTCTCGATCTCGGCCTCAACGACGAGGTGACCGAGGGGATGATCCGGCTCACCGGTAACGAGCGCTTCGCCTTCGATTCATACCGGCGCTTGATCCAGATGTTCGGCACCGTCGTCCTGGGTGTACGAGACGAGCCCTTCGAGGACGTGCTTGGCGGCCGCCGTGAACGCCGCGGAGCAAAGAGCGACGGCGATCTCACGGGAGACGACTTCCGGGCCATCGTAGACGACTTCAAAGACATCGTCCGAAGGCACGCGCGTATCGAGTTCCCGACCAACGCAGAAGATCAACTCCGCATGGCCACCCTAGCCGTGTTCGACAGCTGGAACGGCAAACGGGCGCGAGACTATCGCAACGCCACCAACATTGCGCACGACCTCGGAACCGGCGTGAACGTCGTCACGATGGTCTACGGAAACCTCGGCAAAGGGTCGGCGGCCGGAGTAGCGATGTCTCGGAACGCCACAACCGGCGAAAATGCCCTCGAAGGAGACTATCTCACCGACGCGCAAGGCGAAGATGTCGTAGCGGGGACTCGACCGACGAAGCCACTCCAGGAGCTCTCCACTGAAATGCCCGCGGTGTACGCGAAGTTCGAGGCAATCGCGCGTCGACTCGAGCGTCACTACCGTGACATGCAAGACATGGAGTTCACCGTGGAGCGCGGCGAGCTTTGGATCCTGCAGACACGAACCGGGAAGCGGACGGCCCAGGCAGCGGTCCGCATCGCGGTCGAGATGGCGGAGGAGGGTCTCCTGAGTCGCGAAGAGGCGGTCTTGCGGGTCGAGCCGGCACAAGTCGATTTCTTCTTGCATCCACAGTTCTCACTGGAAGCGAAGGCTGGGCACGACGTCATCGCGCATGGCTTGAACGTGTCGCCCGGCGCTGCGACCGGCATCGTCGCATTCGACCCCGACCTGGCCGAGCGCTGGGCCAAGGACGACAAGCGTCAGGTCTTGCTGGTCCGCCCCGAAACCAAGCCAGATGATGTGCACGGGTTGCTCGCTGCGCAGGGCGTCCTGACCTCGAGCGGAGGCCGCACTAGCCATGCTGCGCTCGTCGCACGCCAGTTCGGCAAACCAGCCGTGGTGGGGGCCTCAGAGATCAGTATCGATCTTCGTGCGCGCAGCATGGAGGCGGGTGACGTCGAAGTGCGAGAAGGCGAGTGGCTTTCCGTGGACGGGACGACGGGGGATGTTTTCGTCGGACAACTCGAGACCGTCATCCCCGACATGGAGGACCCATGGCTTTCGAAGTTGATGGCGTGGGCCGACGAGTTTCGGCGTCTGGGCGTGCGTGCCAACGCCGACTATCCGGAAGACGCAGAACGTGCTCGACGCTACGGGGCGGAAGGCATTGGCCTCTGCCGAACCGAGCACATGTTCTTCGAGCCGGAGCGATTGCCGACGGTGCAGCGCATGATCACGACCAAATCACCGGCAGAACGACGAGAAGCCGTGGACGCTCTGTTGCCATTTCAGAGGGCCGATTTTGCGGGTTTGTTCAAAGCCATGGACGGCCTTCCCGTGATCATCCGTCTCATCGACCCGCCGCTGCACGAGTTCTTACCGAGCTTCGAGAGCCTCACGCGAGAGCTCGCTGACTTTCAGATACGGATCACCAACGCCCGAAGCCTCGACGAAGTCGAGGAGCTCACGGCGAAGCTCTCCGACACTCAGACCATGCTGGAGCAAGTCGGCTCGCTGCGGGAGAGCAACCCCATGCTCGGGCTTCGCGGAGTGCGGCTCGGCATCTTGATCCCTGAGCTCACCAGGATGCAGGTGAGGGCGATCTTCGAGGCCGCCTGCGAGGTTGCCCGAGACGGCGTCACCGCGATGCCGGAGATCATGATTCCGCTCACGAGTCACGTGAACGAGCTTCGTCGACAGCGCTCCGTGCTCGAGGTGGAGGCTCGCGCGGTCATGGAAGAGCAAGGCGTCGAGGTGAAGTACCAATTCGGCACGATGGTCGAGGTGCCCCGAGCGGCGCTGACCGCAGATCAAATCGCCGAGTGCGCCGAGTTCCTATCCTTTGGAACCAACGACCTCACTCAAACCACCTTCGCCATGAGTCGCGACGACGCGGAGTCCAGCTTCCTCAACCGCTACTTGGCCGATGGAATTCTTCCAGCAAACCCATTCGCCACTCTCGACGAAGACGGCGTAGGCAAGCTCATGGCTCTCGCGATCACCGAAGCCCGGAAGACCCGCCCCGACATCGAAACCGGAGTGTGTGGCGAGCACGGCGGTGACCCCGCCTCGATCGCCATTTGCGACCGCCTCGGTCTCGACTACGTCAGTTGTTCCCCGTACCGAATTCCCATCGCCCGCCTGAGCGCCGCCCACTCCGCCTTGCGCCAGCGCTGAGCATTGGTTCGAATCTTGCTTCACTTATTGGAGGAACACCAATCCGTTGTGCCAGTCTGTGCCTACGCTCGGAAAGGATGACACCAATGTCCGGAAATCGCTTTTGGCTTTACACCATCGGGCTCGGATCCACGCTGATCCTCGCCCTCGCCCTGCAGCCTCAGTCCGCCAGCGCTTGCGGCGGGTTCTTCTGCTCCGCCACGGCTCCGATCAATCAAGCGGCCGAGCGGATCATCTTCTCGAAGAACGAAGATGGGACCGTCACGGCCGTCGTTCAGATCCAATACTCCGGCCCCTCGGAGGAGTTTGCCTGGGTCCTCCCGGTGCCAGGGATCCCGGACGTCAACGTATCCTCGGACTTGGCGTTCACCCGGCTACAACAGGCCAGTAATCCGCAATACATCCTGACAACCGAGGTCGAGGGCGATTGCCGTCAAGACGTGCTTGACAACGCCTCAGCCATCCCGCCGAGCTTCAATGACGGCGGCGGCACCGGGGGCGCCGGGGGCAACGAGGGTGTCAACGTGCTCGCCTCGGGAACCGTCGGCCCCTATGACTACGTCGTGATCCAGCCGGATGCCTCCTTTGAAGAGGTAGGTGACGTGGTTGTAGATTGGCTGATCGACGAGGGCTACGACGTGGTGCCTCCGGGCGGCGACCCCAACGACATTTCGGAGCTGCTCGGCACTTATCTTCAAGACGGCATGAACCTGCTCGCATTCCGGCTCACCAAGGGCAACGACGCAGGGACCATCCGCCCGATTCGGATCACCTATGCCTCGTCGCAACCCATGATTCCGATTCGACCCACGGCGGTCGCCGCGAACGACGACATGGGCGTGATGGTCTGGGTGCTCGGCGAAAGCAGGGCCGTACCGGTCAACTATAGGTCGCTCGAGCTCAACGAGGCGCTCATCGACTGGACGACCGCGGGAAGCAACTACAACCAAGTCGTCGTCGCGGCCGCAGATGAGGCCGGCGGTCAGGGCTTCGTCACCGAGCGCGCCGGACAGAGCGAGGACTACGACAATGTGGTTCTTCTAGACTCCGAGCAACGAGGCTGGGACACGATCCGCGCGAACGCTGACAGGCTGTCGCCAGAGGAGCTGCTGATCTTGAGCGCCGAAACGTTCGGCGCTTGGGACGGGTATCGAAGCATGGTCGAGCGTTTTCTTCCAGAGTCTGTCGATGTCGATGATTTCCTTGCATGCCCTCGATGCGGCCACGCCTTGGTGCCGATCAACAAGCAGACTCTCATCGATGCGCTCGGCCTCGAAGTCGTGGATCCCATGATCGCAACCCAAGAGCTACTCACCTCACGACCCTATGTCACGCGCCTCTACACCACCTTATCGGCACCTGAGATGGATCTCGATCCGCTGTTCGACTTCAACCCTGACCTCCAGGACGCGTCGAACCTTCACAACGCACGCCGAGTCATCGAATGCAATCCGACGATCTACCAGTGGGAGGCTCCATCGCGCATCGAGCTCGAAGACGGCCGGGTCGTTCGTTTGCTGCCGAACAGCCCTTGGCCCTTTACTCCGGGTAACGCGGACGCTCCGCCTGCAAACGCGATTGTGGCCCAGCTCTCGACGAGCGGCCCTGGCACGATCGTCACCGACAACAGCGATGCGATCGACGAGGCATTGGACGAACACAACGCGACGGTCCCTACGCCCAACGGATGGGCGGTCGCCGGTAGTGGCGGATGCACCCTTGCCCACGGTCGTCCGGATACCGTGTTGTGGATCGGATTGGCTCTCCTCGGCCTACTGGTCAAGCGTCGAAGAACAGCCTAGACATCCCCGAGAGGGGCGCAGCGAAGCGCGCCATCGAAGGGAGTCGTGAAAAAGCCGGTCAAGACTACGCTCATCACCATTGCGGCATTCGTCGGGCTGATGATCGTCTCCCTCGCAATCGTTCCAATCGTCTTGAAGGATCGAGTTGTTGAGCTCGTACACAACGAGGCCAACGAACGACTCGACGCAACGGTCGACTTCAAGACCATCGATCTCTCCTTGCTGTCGACGTTCCCGACGCTCACGGCCGAAGTCGTCGATCTCGAAATCACTGGAAAGGGCGTGTTCGAGGGAAAGACGCTCCTCTCGGTCCGGTCATTCGGGGCCGGCGTGGATTTGTTCGGCTTGGTCAGAGACGAGCAACTCGTCGTCGAGTCGATCACGATCGACCATCCAGAGATCCACGTCTTGGTGACCGAGGAGGGGGTCGCGAACTACGACATCGTGAACGAGAGCTCCGAGGAACCTGAAGAAGCGCAGCCGGAAGAGGAGGACTCCGATAACATTGCTTTCGAGCTTCGCCGCTACCGGATCGTCGACGGGGCCATCACCTATGACGCTCCCGGCACCCACGTGTCGATCGAGGGGCTCAACCATGATGGGTCGGCGACGATCAGTGGCGCCATGCAGAGCTTCGCGTCGAAGACGACCGTCGATGCGTTGTCGGTCAAGCTCGGACGCGTCACTTACTTGAAGAAGGCGAAGGTCGGAGTCGACATCGAGGCGACCCTGCGGACCGACGACCAACACGTAGACCTCGACGAGCTCACAATCGCTGTAAACGAACTGTCGATCGGGGGTTCGGGCGAGATCGGATGGACCGACGACACCCTTGATCTCGACGTGGAGGTGGCGTCAGCCAAGGGGCAATCGATCAAGGCGCTCGTATCGGCCATCCCGAACGCATACGCGGCGGACTTCGCCGGACTACAGGCGAGCGGGGGATTCTCGATCGGCGCGAACGTGAAAGGTCAGCTTGGTCCCGACGATGACGACATCCCCTCGTTCTTGGTACACCTTCTCGTTCAAGACAGCACGCTCAAATACCCGGATCTCCCGTTGCCACTCACCAATGTGGCGCTCGATGCAAAGGCGACGCACCCTGGCGGGAACCTCGACAAGATGCGGATCGACGTCGCGAAGTACGCGGCACGCGCCGGACAGAGCCACGTATCTGGCCGCCTGGCCGTCACGACACCGATCTCTGAGCCCGACGTGGCGCTCATCCTCGACGGTCGCTTCGACGTGGCCGAGATCGCCAAGGCCTACCCGATCCCGGACGTCGAGGATCTACGAGGTGTGATCGCCGCGACCATCGACCTTGCCGCCAAGGGCGAAAATATCAAGGTTCTGAATGGGAACATCCGGGTGACGGACATCGTGTATCGGGCCAAGGACGCGCCGCCCGTGCAGATCAATGACGCGCACGTGGTGCTCTCGCCCAAGGCGACGAAAGTGAAGACGTTCCGCGCAACCTTGGGGCGCAGCGATGTTGCGCTTAGTGGCTCGCTCTCGCCGTTCACGGCCTTTCTGGACGATGGCCAAACCATCGTGGGGAATCTGCAGCTGAAGTCCCGGGCGATTTACGTCGACGATTTCCTATCGGAGGAAGAGGACGAACAGGCCGCTCAGGAAACGACGCCGTTCCTGCTCCCCGACCAGATCGACGCCAAGCTCGCAGTCGATGTGAAGAAATTGACGTATGGCGAGCTCGTGCTCTCGAACTTCCAGGGCACGGCTCGGGTTCGGCGCCGGAAGCTCACATTGAGCAATGTGAAAGCCGATACCCTCGGGGGGTCGATGAAGCTTTCAGGGACGGTCGCCACGCCGGTCGGGAAGCCCGCCACCTTCGACATGAGTTACAAGGTCGACAAGGTGAGCTTCGCCGAGGCCTTCGAGGCCCTGCCCTCGATGCGGGCCTACGCGCCGATCGCGCGGTTCTTGGACGGTCGCTTCTCGACGGACCTCAAAGCGAGCGGGCAGCTCGGGGAGGACGGCGGGCCGAAGTTGTCCTCGATCGACGCCGACGGCCTGGTGATGACGCTGCAAAGCAAACTCGGGAGCGATTTCAAGCCACTCGCGGTGCTGAGCAAGGCGGTGCCCGCGATTCCGAAACCGCTCGACCTGAGCTCACTCAGAGCACGGTTCAACATCGAAGACGGGGCAGTCCAGGTGAAGCCCTTCCCGGTAAAGACCAAGGGTCTCGAGATGATGGTGAGCGGAAGCCATGGCCTCGATCAAGAGATGAGCTACCGGGTGAGCGCCGATCTCCCGATCGACAAGGTAACCGGAAGCCTTGCGAAGAAGGTGAAAGGCCTCGGCCTGGACTTATCGAAAGCGAGCAGCGTCGCGGTTCTGGCCAAGGTGACGGGTTCCCTCAATGATCCGCGCGTCTCGGTCGATGTTGATACCGATGCGCTACGCGGTGCCGTCGCCGACACGATTTCCGCGGAGCTCGAGGCACAACGACAAAAGGCGCTTGCAGCCGTTGCCGCCGAGAACCTAAAGATCATGGCCGAGGCCGTGAAGCGCGCGGCACAGGTCCGAAAAGAAGGCCGGAACGCCGCCGAGAAGGTTCGAAAAGAAGGATACAAGCGCGCCGACCAGCTAGTAGCCGAGGCGGGCAACAACCCCCTCAAACAGATCGCTGCAAAGGAAGGCGCCAAGCAGATCCGAAGGGAAACCGACAAGCGCGCCGACCAACTCAGCAAGGAAGCCGACAAGCGCGCCACGCAAATCGTTGCCGAAGCGAAGAAACGCACGGAGCAACTCAAGGCCGCAACCGAAGCGCAGAGCAGACGCGCGACGGATGCCAGCACCCAAAAGATCGCGAACTGAGCCAGGGCGACCAAGCTCACCTACGACCTCGTCATCGGATATGGGGTTTAGTCGGAAGCGTTCACCGTTCGTTACCCCTTTCGGATCTGCTATCAGGGGTATAGAGTTGCCTCTCTAGAGCTCGAAGAGGAGGAGGCACCCCATGGCGCGGCAAGTCGTATGCAAGGAATCGGAGTTGCCGGTCGGCAAGATGAAGCCCTTCAAGATCGGCGTCACAAACGTCCTCGTCTACCACCTAGAGGACGGTTTTCACGCTACGCAAACGAACTGCACGCACACCTTCGCGCCGCTCGGACGCGGCAAGATCGTCGACGGATGCCGCGTTCGGTGTCCGTTTCACCGCGCAGAGTTCGATATTCGGACAGGCGAGGTCCACAAGTGGGCTAACTTTCCGCCCGGCATCCAGGTGCTCAACATCGTGCGTAGCGAAAAGGCGCTCAAGACCTACCCCACGGTTGTAGAGGAAGGCAACGTAGTGGTGGAGGTGTAACGGAGACCGGGCCGCTCACTATCGCAGCAAGGTGCCTGAGATGAAGTTCTTCCGCGCTCTGTACGTGTACTGGACCGTTCTCTTGTTCGCCGGCACCATCATCATCGGCTGGCTGTACGATCCCACGAAAATCGAAACCGTGTTTCCGTTCTCGTGGAGCCTCGCGCGTGTCCTGGCGACGCTGGGATCACCCGTGTTCTGGATGTGTGCGCTCCCTAGCATTGCCGGGATCATCGTTGCCCGACGTGCGTGGCGGACCCAATCCGGCTTCACAGCCACCGACCAAATGGCGACACTTTGGTTTCTTCTCAATGCTACCTGGTTTCACCTTGGATGCGATGTGCTCTCTGGACTCTTCCAGGTCATGCCGAACTTCACCGAGGCCTACGTGGCGCTGAACGATGTGCACAACCTCCCGATGCATCACCCCGACCGCATTGTCATCGACACAATCTACTGGTTTGAGCTCCTCGTCGAGGCCCCTCTCGCATTGCTCGTGTACGTGCTCTACCTCAAGCGAGCGAAGGCTCGTCCACTGGTCGAGGCTTTCCTGAGCGGCCTCTACGTTGCGGGGACGGTGGCCTACTACATGCCGAACATCATCCTCGGCCACAGCCCACACATTCTCTTCTCGAATCTAGACCGAATGATCGCTTCGTTGTGGATCTGGGTCCCCGTCGCTCTTACGATCCGCTCTGTTCGAGCGCTGGCACGTTGATTCGCGTAGATCCGGGCGGCCGATTTTGCTGAAGGCTGGGCGGCCCGCTAACGTGAAGCTATGTCTTTTGGGGTTTGGAGAGGCATCGTCGCGGCTGGGGCGATGGCCGTGTGGACGGGGCTCACGCTGCCGTCGGGTGCGGGCGCGGAAGTCCTAAATGGTGGGCCGAGCGATGACATCGAAGCGATGATCAACGGGCTTCAGCCGGGCGACGAGCTCGTGCTCTCGGGCGGCATGTACATGTTGACCGAGCGGTTTTCGTTCGCGATCGCGGGTACCGAGAACGCCCCGATCGTGATCCGGGCCCAGGATGGTCAAACGCCGCACCTGCACCGTCCGAACGCCAACCAGAACATCATCGACATCGACAACGCCGAGTACGTCACGATTCGAGGCATCGAATTCTCGGGCGGGTCGGCCGGTATTCGAATCAGCGGCGCGCGCTTCCTCACCATCGAAGAGTGTGAAGTACATGACACCGGTGATGTCGCCGTGAGGGCGAACGACTCAGGCGTCACCTACGAGTCGCTCCGAATCCTCCGCAACCACATCCACCACACCAATAACACCGGCGAGGGCATGTACCTCGGTTGCAACAACGGCGGCTGCGAAGTCGTCAGGAGCCTCATCGAAGGAAACTACGTCCACCACACGAACCAGCCGTCGGTGAGCCAAGGTGATGGCATCGAGCTCAAAGAGGGAAGCTTCGACAACGTGATCCGAGACAACGTGATCCACGACACCAACTACCCCTGCATTCTCACCTACGCTACGAACGGTTCCCCCAACATCATCGAACGGAACGTGATGTGGAACTGTGGCGACCATGCGATCCAGTCTGCCGCAGACGCCGTGATCCGCAACAACATCATCTTGAGCGCGAACGCGGACGGGATCGCGATGCAACCGCATCAGTCGGGAAGCCCATCCAACTTGGTGGTCGTGCACAACACGGTCCTCGAGGCCACCGGCGATGCGATCAGTGTGCGCGGCATCTCCGGGTCGGTCGTCGTTGCCAACAACGCCCTGTATGCACAGAACGGGAGTGCCTTCTTCGTGAACGGCGGCACCTTGGGCCTCGTGTTCGAGGGGAACGCGGGCGTCGGGGGCGTCACCGACGGTTCGCTCAGCATGCTTTCGGGCAACCTGGGCGCGGACTTCGTCGATGCGAGCTTTGGCGGTCAGCCGCCGATGGATCTCTTCCCGGCGGCCGAAGGCACCTTGGCGGCGTCCGGAAGCGCCGCACACGTCACGGTCGATGATTTCAATGGCATGCCCCGAGAAGGCGTCGCCGACGTGGGAGCCTATGCGTTCTCGGCCGACGGCAACCCGGGCTGGGCACTGGACGAAGCATTCAAGACCTCCACCCCGAGCTCCAACCCCGGTACGGGCGGAAGCGGCGGGGGCGGAGGGAGCTCGGGAGGCTCCGGCGGAGGCTCAGGCGCTTCGGGAGGCGGGAGCTCGTCCGGATGCAGCATCGGATCCCAGAGCGACGGCGCGGCTCTCTTACTAGTGATGACCTGGCTGGTGGCCATGCTGGCCTGGCGCCGACGCCAAGCGCCCTAGTCGTCCTCGACGGCGAGGCCGTTTGCTATTCGCCCTTGGTTGGCGGGGCGATCTTTCCCATCAAAGGCCGGTCGGGTGGCATCGCGATGCTGCCCATGATGAATTCGTCAGGGTGTTCCAGTTCGTCGTCGTCCCCGGTTCCGGCGTCCCAATCGCTGTTGACTGGCGGCCTGCCCATGAGCGGTTCCCCCATTCGTATCGGTTCGTCCTCGACGGAGTTGCATGCGGAGAGCGTCGTGAGCCCCGCGGCGACGCCTGCCATGGCTACTGCAGCGCCGGCTCCTGCCAAGAGAAACGACCGCTTTCGGCCGACGGGGCAGTCTGAAGTGAGCACCGTGCCGTCGCGCCGTTCGTAAAAGCGGACGCATAGGCGCCCTTCCCGCTCGGCGATAACTCCTAGCGCCTCGCTTTCCGTCATCACGGACAGGTTGTACACGTTCCGATTGCACTCCCGACAGAACCGAACGCGGTGATCGCCGTCCATGTTCTCCCACGGCGCCCTACATGGGCTTGCAATACGAAGCTGAAACTTGGGATCTGTTGGCATATGGGTTCTGACGCGCGACGCGCCAAAACGATCTACTCGAGAGCCTCGTGTAGTTGTGCCCGGAGCCATTGGTGGGCCGGGTCTGAATCGAAACGGGGATGCCACCAGAGCGAGTGGACCACGGGTGGGAGCTCCCGCGGCGCCTCGAGCGTGACTACGCCACCGAGATCGATGGGCGCCGCGAGTAGACGTCGGGGCACGGTCGCCACGAGATCTGTACCTCTCACCACCTCGGGAAACGCCAAGAGATAGGGGACCGAAGCGCGAATTCCCGAGGTCGAGGCGAAGCCGGGTACAGCCTCGGACATGGTGCGAGGAACGAAGCCGACCGGCGTGTAGGCGAGGTGACCGTGGGCGGCGTAGTCGCGGATGCGCACCCGTTTTCGACGCGTGAGCGGATGTCCATGCCGGACGAGGCAAACGTAGTCGTCGACGAGAAGCGTCTCCTTGCGGAGCCCTTGGGCAGAGCCGAGATGGACGGCGAGCACGAGATCGATTTGGCCCGAGGAAAGTTGCTCGGAGAGCCCGCTGATGGAAAGCGGCTCGACCTGCACTCGGACGCCAGGTGCCCTTTCGGCGATCAGCCGGAGCAGCGATGGCAGGACCATGGTCACCGTCAGATCGGGAAAGGCCACTTTGAAGATGCGGGTCGACGACGCCGCATCAAAGCCCATCCCCAACTGAACCGCTCGATCGACCGCGAGGAGCGCGTCGGCGAGGGGACCCAACATCGTTTCGGCGCGGGGGGTGAGCACCATGGTCCGTCCCCGACGGACGAGAAGCGGATCCACGAATAGGTCGCGCAGCCGCGCGAGGGTTTGGCTCATCGCCGGCTGGGTGATCCCGACCCGGCGAGCCGCTCGGGTGACGTTGCGCTCCGAGAGGAGAGCGTCCAGCGCCACGAGCGCGTTGAGATTCATGCTGCTGAGACGGGTCGCCGGCATGCCGAACCATAATCGCAGTGAATGGTTCTATGATCAATCGCGATGGGTCTTGGAAACGCGAGGCCCGTATAATGGCCGCGATGCTTGAAGCGCGGTCCCCTCAGCCATCGTCTCGCTGGAAGTTCGCTGAAGGCTGGTACATGGTCTGCTGGAGCGCCGACCTCGGACCCAGCGCCGTGCTGCCTTTGCGCTATTTCGCTAAGGATTTTGTGCTCTTTCGGGGCGAGAGCGGAAAGCCCACGCTCCTGGACGCGCACTGCCCTCATCTGGGCGCCCACCTGGGTTACGGCGGATGCGTCGAGGGCGACGACATCGTTTGCCCATTTCACGGCTGGCGCTTCTCGTCAGAGGGGCGATGCGTCGACGTACCATACGCATCACGCATACCACCACGGGCAGCCGTAGGCGCGTACACGGTGGCCGAGCATAGCAGTATGATTTTGGCGTATTTCGGCCCCGAAGGCTCTTCGCCGAGTTATGAGGTTCCCCCGATCGAACAGCTCAGCGATCCGGCCTGGACCCCGCTCGAGCGCAGCGAGGTCACGATCGCGACCCAACCCCGCGAGGTGATCGAAAACGTAGCGGACCGCGCCCATTTCAGCCCGGTTCACAATCAGACTATCGACCAGTTCGAGATGATCATCGATGGTCCGCGCGCGACCCAGCGAACCGTCGGCAGGGGCGGCACACTCGACGGAAAGCCGATCCCCGTCGAGACCGTGGCCACCTATCACGGCCCCGCCGTGCAGTTCACCCACCTCGTGTGGGCCTACGAGATGTTCCTGATAAACGCCCACGTCCCCATCGATGAGGAGAACTTAATGCTGCGCTTCGGCGTCATCCTTCGAACCGGCGAAGTGAAAATGCACCGAAAAGTGATCCTCGCGCACGTGGCCGCCGCCCGAGATGGATACTTCCAAGACGTGGCCATTTGGGAGCATAAACGCTGGCGCGATAAGCCGCTGCTCGTAGATGGCGACGGTCCGATCGGCGAGATCCGAAAGTGGTACCGATCATTCTTCGCCGACGTCGCGTGAGCCATCCTCTTCGAAGTTACCATCATCGGGAACGATGAAGAAAATCAGGGTCATACAGTGGTACACGGGCGAAATCGCGAGGCACCAAATCCGTGTCGTTGCGGCGTGCCCATCGATGGAGCTCGTCGGCGCGTACGTTCACCACGAAGCTAAAAACGGTGTCGATGTCGGAGAAATCGCTGGCATCGACCCGCTCGGAGTGCGAGCGACCAACGACATCGAGGAGATTCTCTCGCTCGACGCGGACTGCGTGCTCTACAACCCACCGACGGAACGGTACGACGAAATCATTCCCATCCTCGCGAGCGGAAAGAACGTCATCAGCATCATCGCAGGCTGGCACCCCAAGAAGCGCTCTTGCTTTCCCGAGATTGTGGAAGCGTGCGAAGCGGGGCAGTCCTCGCTATACGGCACCGGACTCAACCCGGGCTTGAGCTACGAGCTAGCACTGCTCGGCTCGTCCATTTGTACCGACGTCGAGTCCATCTACATCAAGACCTGCGAGCCGCAAGCCTCTCTGAGTGAAGTCTTTCTCGAGATGTTCGGATTCGGCAAATCCGAGGAAGAGCTCGCGAGCGGATCGCGCGGCGCTTACTCGATTTTCGCAAGGAGCCTCCATCAAGTCACCGACCTGCTCTGCGAAGAGCTCGGCCTGCCCCACGACGGGACCGACTTCTCGTACGAGTATGAACCCGCAACCCAAGACTATGAGGACAAGATCGTCATCCGAAAAGGGACGATGGCCGGGCTGTTGGTGAAAGCATCGACGACGCGTGGCGGCGCTCCTGTGGCGACCGTCGAGCTCCGGTTCCTGCTCGGACCCGAATACGTCCGGGAATCGTGGTTGGCGGACGGTCCCAAACGGGGCTGGATCGAGGTGGACATCAAGGGGACACCGGGCAGCCGGCTGACCCACGAAATCTACGCGGAAAATCACTTGATCGGAACGTGGGCAACCGGCACCAAAGCCATCAGTGCAATTCCATTCGTTTGCGCGGCGAAGCCCGGCCTCGTCTCGCCACTCGACCTTCCATTGGGGCGAATGTTCGTCAAGTATAACCCACACGAATACTTGGATAGTCAATCATAATGGCACGATGAGGCGCAGCACGCCTATGATCGCTGTCATGCACGAACCGCGGCCACGTCAGAAGCCCTTCGACTACGGCTTCGTCTCCGCAGACTCGCATGTCACCGAGCCGCCGGATTGCTACCAGCGGTTCATCGACCCGGCCTACCGAGATCGAGCGCCGTTCATCAAGCGGGATGAACGGCGGGGCGATCTCTACATCATTCCCGGGCAGGACAACATGACCGTCCCCATGGGCCTGGTGGCGGCGGCTGGCGAAGAATCGAGCCAGATGACTTTTAACGGCCGCAACTTCGAAGACTGGCATCGATCGGGCTGGGATCCGGCGTACCGCTTGACCGATCAGGCGCGCGACGGCGTTGCGGCGGAAGTGCTTTTTGCGACCGTCGGCATGCAGCTCTGCGGTCATGAGGACTTGGACTATCGCCGTGCCTGCATGGTCGCCTACAATCGGTGGCTGCAAGAGTATTGCAACTACGCACCGGATCGACTGTTCGGTGCCGCTCAGGCGGCGATCAAGAATCCCGTCGACGCCGTCGATGAGCTGGTCGAAATCAAGAAGATGGGGTTCAAAGCAGTCATGATGTCGGGTCAACCGGGCGAGAACGATTACGACGACCCGGCTTACGACCGACTGTGGGCCGCCGCGGTGGAAATGGATCTACCGCTTTGCTTCCACATCCTGACCAACCGTGCCTACGGCGGCCACCGCGGACCCAAGATCAATGCGCTGTTGAATGTCATTCGTGGCTCCCAGGATATCTTGGGCATGTTGATCTTTTCCGGTGTCTTTGACCGTCATCCAGACTTGAAGATCGTCTGCGTCGAGTCGGATGCCGGCTGGGTCCCGCATTACGCCTACCGCATGGACCATATCTACAAACGTCATCGCTTCTGGAACAAGGCACAGGAACTGAAGCGGCTGCCGTCGGAATACTTCTTCGAGAACATCTGGCTTACCTTCCAGGACGACTGGACCGCGTTCCACGTCAAGGACCATCTCAACGTCGAACGGATCATGTGGGCCAACGACTTTCCGCACTCGGATTCGACCTGGCCGTTGTCCCAGGAACTGCTGGCGGAACATGCGGCGCAGCTCGATGCGCACGAACGTCGCCGCATATTACGGGACAATTGCGTCGAGTTGTTCGGTCTTGACGCACCGGAACAACCGGCAACGCCGAGCTGAGGCGGCGGGAATCCATATGGACTACGACCTGAAAATTGCCGGTGGCACCATCGTCGACGGCACCGGCGCTGAGGGCTACCGGGGCGATCTCGGCATCAAGGAGGGCAAGGTCATTGCCCTCGGCGACGCACCCGGGAAGGCGGCGGAAACCATCGACGCCGATGGCTGCGCGGTGTCACCGGGCTTCGTCGATATTCACACCCACTACGACGCCCAGATCATGTGGGACCGCATGCTGAGCATTTCGCCGTGGCACGGCGTCACCACCGCGGTCCTCGGCAACTGCGGCTTCGGCGTCGCGCCCATGCGAGTCGAACATCGCGAAATCGTCATGCGCACCTTGGAGAAGGTCGAAGGCATGGCCTACGACGCGTTGAGCGCAGGGCTGGGCACCGATTGGCCTTTCATCACCTTTCCCGACTACCTCGACGCGGTGGAGCGTCTGGGCAGCGCCATCAACGTAGCCGCGTATGTCGGCCACACGCCGCTCAGGCTCTTCGTCATGGGCGAGGACGCGACCGAGCGCGAGGCGACCGGACAAGAGGTCGAGGACATGCAGGCGCTGGTGCGCGAAGCCATGCGTGCCGGGGCCATTGGCTTCGCCACCTCGCAGGCGGCGACCCATCATGGCGCGGGCGGCAAGCCGGTGCCGAGCCGTCTCGCTGCGTTTTCTGAAATCGACGCATTGGTTGGCGCGATGGCCGAATCGGGCCGTGGCATCTTGCAGGCGGCGATGGGCAAGACCTTGTTCAACGACGAGTTTACGGACCTGGCCAGCCGTCACGGCGTGCCGGTGACCTGGACGGCGCTGCTTGCGGGGATGACGGGGCCCGGCAAGCACCGGCGCTATCTCGACAAAGCGGCCGAGCAGCGTGACGCAGGCCTAACGATCGTTCCGCAAGTCGCCTGCCGCCCGATCATGTTCGACTTCCACTTCGACGAGCCGTACCCGTTCGAGCTCCTGCCGTTGTTCGCCGAGACCATGAAGACCGATCGGCGAGGCCGGATGCAGCTCTACGTCGACCCCAATTTTCGCGCGAGGTTCAAGGCCGATTCGGTCGTCGGCGCGAAGAACGCGAACGCCGGCTGGGCCGATCGAACGGTGATTTCGTACTTTCCGCCCGATCCCTCGCTAGAGGAGCAGCCCCTCGGGGCTGTCGCAGCGGCGCGAGGAGTAGACCCCGTGGATCTGGTTCTCGACATGTCGCTAGAAACCGAGCTCACGGCTCGATTCCGCCTCGCCTTCCTGAACCATGACGAAGCGGAAGTGGAGGAGTTGGTCACCGACTCCAACACCGTCGTGACCCTGTCGGATGCCGGTGCGCACGCCAGCCAGCTTTGTGATGCTTGCTACTCGACGCATTTGTTGAGCCATTGGGTGCGTGACAAAGGGGCGTTGAGCCTGGAGGCCGCTGTGCATGCCTTGACCAAGCGTCCGGCCGATCTGATGGGGATCACCGATCGCGGGCGGCTGGCGCGGGGTCGTCCCGCCGATGTGGTGGTGTTCGACCCCGAGACGGTCGGCGCCTCGCCGTTGCGGCGTGTGCAGGATTTGCCGGGCGGGGCCGACCGGCTGGTCTCGGACGCCATCGGAGTCGAAGCGGTGATCGTCAATGGCCGGGTGTTGCGGCTCGGCGGCGACGATCAAATCGACGCGGAAGGTGACCTGCCGGGTCGGGTCTTGCGCGGCGGGCACGCGTGATGGGCGACATCGGGAGCACCGGCGAGGCACGGATGGCACTCCCGACCGAAGAAGAGCGCGCGCAGGCGGCCAAGGTGGGCATGAGGCTCGCGCTCTGGGCGCGGGTCCAACCCGAAGTTCTGGCGGTGCAGTCGCAAGCGGGAGATCGCACCTTTAGGGAGCTCAATGCGAGAAGCAACCGACTGGTGCGTGCGCTGCGGGTGCGAGGCCTCCGCGAAGGGGACGCGGTCGCGGTGGTCTGTAGCAACCGTCCGGAGTTCGCGGAGGTGGTGCACGCCTGCCTGCGCGCCGGTTTGCGCTACACGCCAGTCAATTGGCATCTGACGCCCGACGAGGTGGCCTACATCGCGGACGACTGCCAAGCGAAGGCGCTGATCGGCGACGCTCGATTCGCGGAGTTGATGACGAAGGCAGCCGATCTCTCCCCGAACGCCACGGTGCGGCTCGCGATCGGCGGCGAGATCGTGGGCTTCGAAAGCTACGACGCGGCGCTTGCGGAGCAGGACGGCAGCGATATCTCTGATCCGGAGGCCGGATTTCGAATGCTCTACACGTCCGGCACCACCGGCAGGCCCAAGGGGGTGGTTCGCCCACTGAACTACGCAACGGGTCTCACCGCCCTGACCTCAGCTCCGAACTACGGCCCGGACAAGGGGCAGCTCAATCTATGCACCGGGCCCATGCACCACGGAGGACCGTTGGTCTACTCCATGACGCTGCCGCTTTCCCAGGGCGTAGGAACCGTGCTGATGGATAAGTGGGAAGCCGCGGAGGCCCTTCGGCTGATCGAAACGCACCGCATCACGCATACGCACATGGTTCCGACGATGTTCCATCAATTGCTGCGCCTTCCCGAAGAGGTACGTCGCAGCGCCGACATCTCTTCGATGCAGTACATCGCCCATGGCGCCGCACCATGCGCAACGGTCACCAAGAAGGCGATGATCGATTGGTTCGGCCCGATCATCTGGGAGTACTACGCGGCCACCGAGGGCGGAGGAACCTCCGTCAGTCCCGAGGAGTGGCTTCAGAAGCCGGGCACGGTCGGCAAACCCATCACCGACGATCACGTGCAGATCTTGGATGAAGAGGGCATCGCCTGCCCTCCGAACCAGCCCGGCACCATCTATCTGAGGGTGCTTGAGGGCTCGGACTTCAAGTACTTCAACGACCCCGCCAAGACGGAATCGGCGCATCGCGGAACGCACTTTACCGTCGGTGATGTGGGGTACTTGGATGAAGATGGCTTCCTCTTCCTGACTGATCGGAGCGCCGACCTGATCGTCAGCGGCGGCGTGAACATCTATCCGGCCGAGGCCGAGGCGGTCCTCCTCCAGCACCCCGCCGTCCATGACGCGGCCGTGATCGGCGTTCCGGACGGGGAATGGGGGGAGGAGGTCAAGGGGGTCGTCGAGCTCGGTGGCGAGCAGTGCGATAGGGCGGCGCTCGCGGAAGAGCTGGTCGCGTTCTGTCGTGCACGCCTCGCCCACTTCAAGTGTCCCCGCAGCATCGATTTCGTTGATAAGCTCCCACGCAATGGAAACGGAAAGCTCTACAAGTGGCGGCTGCGTGAACGCTATCGTGACGATGCGACTGCCAGCTCAGCCCCTCTCGGTTAGTGTTCACGGACGATTCGATGAATGAGCACCTGAAGTTCTACATCGACGGCGAGTGGGTGGACCCGCTCGAGTCGAAGCCGATCGAGGTCATCAATCCCGCCACCGAGAAAGCGATCGGCCGCGTCAGCCTGGGCAGCCCAGCGGACGTAGACCGAGCAGTGAAGGCTGCCAGGACCGCTTTCGCGACCTATTCGCAAACGTCGAAGGCCGAGCGCATCGCACTCTTGGAGAAGGTGATCGCCTCCTATCAGAAACGCTCCGACGATCTCGCCAAGACGATCTCTTCGGAGATGGGGGCTCCTATGTGGCTCGCCAACGCCGCCCAGGCGCCCCTGGGGCTGAACCAGCTCACCATCAACTTGCAGGTCCTGAAGGCCTACGCTTTTCAACGGACCCTGGGCACCACCTTGATCCTCAGGGAGCCCATCGGCGTATGCGGGTTGATCACCCCGTGGAACTGGCCGACCCATCAGATCATGGCCAAGGTCGCGCCGGCGCTCGCCGCCGGTTGCACGATCGTGCTCAAGCCGAGCGAAGTGACACCCCTCAGTGGCATCATCATCGCCGAGATCATGGACGAGGCAGGCGTGCCTGCCGGCGTCTTCAATCTCGTCAACGGAGACGGGCCGGGTGTCGGCGCTGCCATTGCGGAACACCCCGGCATCGACATGGTGTCGATCACCGGATCCAAACGTGCTGGTGCGCAGGTCGCCAAGGCCGCCGCCGCCTCGGTGAAGCGAGTGACCCAGGAGCTCGGCGGCAAGTCGGCCAACATCATTCTCGAGGACGCGGATCTGGAACAGGCCGTGAGCGCCGGCCTCCAGAAGTGCTTCGGCAACAGCGGCCAGGCCTGCAACGCACCGAGTCGCATGTTCGTGCACGAGAGTCAGCACGCGGCGGCGTTGGAGTTCGCGAAAAAGGCGGCCACCGTTCTACGGCCCGGCCGTCCCACCAACCCGGCCGACACGGTAATGGGTCCGGTCGCGACGAGGGCGCAATACGACAAGATCCAGCGGCTCATCCAGACGGGGATCGACGAGGGAGCCGAGTTGGTGTGTGGCGGGACCGGTAAGCCCGAAGGTCTCGGGACAGGGTACTACGTCAAGCCGACCGTCTTTGGCAGCGTGACGAACGACATGACGATCGCACGCGAGGAAATCTTCGGCCCCGTGCTCTCGATCCTGCCCTATGCAACTGAGGAAGAGGCCATCGCGCTCGCCAACGACAGCGAGTACGGCCTGTCCGGATTCGTTTGGTCGGGCAGCCCAAAGCGCGCGCTCGCCGTCGCCTCGAAGCTCCGCACCGGCATGGTCCACATCAACGGCGCACCCGCCGACTTCACGGCCCCGTTCGGTGGCTACAAAGGGTCCGGCAACGGCCGTGAGTTGGGCGTCGCGGGTCTCGAGGAGTTCCTAGAAACAAAGAGTGTGATGGGCGTCAGTGCCCCAGAAGGTGGCGAAGCCCAATGAGCACGGACACCCCCGTCATCATCGAGGTGGCGATCAACGGAGGGAGCTCCAAGAGGCGAAATCCGAACGTTCCGCGCGAGCCGAAGGAGATCATCGAAGACACGTTCCGGTGTCTCGATGCGGGCGCGTCGATCATCCACGCCCACAACTCGGACTATAAACTCACGAGGAAGGCCGCGGCAGACGACTACCTCGAGGCCTGGCGAGTGATTCTGCAGGAGCGTCCCGGCACTCTGTGGTATCCGACGCTATCCGGCGGCCGCGACATCCACGAGGTCCTCGAGCACATCGAGATCATCTCGAACGAGGTTCCGTTGCGTATCGGTGTCGTCGATCCCGGTTCCACGAATATCGGACGGCCCGACGAAGACGGCCTGCCGATCGGAGTCGTGTACCACAACAGCTACGACGACATTCGAACGAGCTTCGCCTTCTGCGAGCGACTCGGTCTCGGTCCTAGCCTGGCGATCTACGAACCGGGTTTCATGCAGACCACCCTCGCCTATTTCCGAGCGGGGAAGCTGCCCCAGGGCGCAATGGTCAAGTTCTACTTCGGTGGCGAGTATGGGATGTTCGGCAAAGGGCCCGGCGTAACGTTCGGCCTTCCCCCCACCGAGAACGCACTCAACGCGTACCTCGACATGATCGAAGACACCAACCTGCCCTGGTCCGTGTCGGTCTGGGGCGGGGATCTGATCCAGACCCCAATCGCACGCCTCGCCCTCGAACGCGGCGGCCATCTCCATGTCGGACTCGAAGAACATTCCGGCGAGACAAAGCCGACCAACGAAGAGCTAGTCCGCGAGGCCGCAGCCCTGGCCCACCAAGCCGGCCGACCGATCGCCACCCCCAGCCAAGCCTCCCACATCCTATTCGGGGACACGCAGCCGCCCCGCGATTGAAGCGATTCCGGGGACTTACAAGGCATACCGCGCAAACCGAGACGTCAGGTTTGCGCCGACCCCGGGGCGTCAGTTTGCGCGGTGTGGGGTGTAACTGCTTGAAACTAGCCGAGTTTTGGCGGGGCAGCGTGTCCCCTTGCTAGTCTCGGCTCCGAGCAACGAGAGGGAGAAGGAAGATGAGTGGGGTCGAAGAACTGTTTGGGCTGACCGGCCGTGTCGCGGTTGTCACGGGTGCCTCATCGGGTCTGGGGGTTGGATTTGCCCAAGCGCTCGCCCAAGCTGGCGCGCATGTGGTGCTGGCGGCCCGTCGGGTTGATCGCCTGGAGGCGCTGGCCGTGGAACTCGGGGAAGCCGGGGCCGAGGTCCTCCCGATCGCGTGCGACGTAACGGATGCGAGCCAGGTGGAAGCACTCAAGGACGCGTGCCTCGAACGCTTCGGGAAAGTGGACATCCTGGTCAACAATGCGGGCGCCACCGAAATCGTTCCCGCAGAGGAAGAAACCGAAGAGAGCTTCCTGCGAGTCCTCGACGTCAATCTCAACGGTGTATTCCACTGCGCTCAACGATTCGGCCGCGTCATGCTCGAGGCGGGCCGGGGCTCCATCATCAACGTCTCGTCGATTTTCGGTTTGGTGGGCTCGGGTTCGATTCCCCAAGCCGCTTATTCGGCCTCGAAGGGAGCGGTCGTCAACATGACCCGCGAGCTTGCGGCCCAGTGGGCGCGACGGGGCGTACGCGTCAACGGGATCGCGCCCGGCTTTTTCAAGTCCGAAATGACGGAGGAAATGTTCTCCGATGAGCGCTCCATGGCCTGGGTCCGGCGGAAGACCCCCATGGGCCGCCCCGGCGACGTCGAAGAGCTCGCAGGCGCAGTCGTCTTCCTGGCGTCGGATTCATCGAGCTATGTGACCGGCCAGACCATCGCGCTCGACGGCGGCTGGACCGCTGTGTAGAAGCGCACTAGCGGTCCTTTCGGAGCTGGCGCATCTTCTTGAGCGCCTCGAACTTCGCAGGGTCGACCGGATGCACGGTGACAATTCCAGTGGCAAATGCCTGTTCGAAGTCGGCGTCCACGAGTGCGACCGGCACGTGCGCCGTACCGTAGACCTGGCCGTGAATCTCCACGGGCGTCGTCTTCGATGTCGCGTCTTCTTCGATCCTGGTTCGGTCGGCGAGGCAAAGCAGGTGCGTCTCGGCGGGGATGTGACCGGTGGCAAACTGGATCTCGATATGCTTGGTGAAATGCGGGTGGCGCATGATGACACCGCGCGCGCTGGCACCCACCGTGTCGAGCTGAGTGCTGACGAACACAGGACCGAGCGTTCCGCCAGGTTCGACGAGCGCCGCATGCTGGCTGTCGGGGAGCGTACGCAGAGGATCGCGGGACTCGAGCCAAACGAGCTTCGGCGAAAGGTGAATCGTAACGCCGAACATCTCGAAGCTGTCGTCGCTCGGAGAGACCTCGGCGTAGAGCTCACGCCAACGTTCGAGCTCTGCTGCCTCCATGAGCGGGGCGTCCGGGATGGAGTGGGCGTGCGCGACGAGACGGTCCGTGCCCTCGAACCGCGTGCTGAGCTGCCAAGACCCTCCCTCCGACCGATAGCTTGCTTCGAAGGGGATGGCCTCTTCGAGTCGGAGGCCTTGCTGCATCGAAACGTCAACCGAGCAGGGAAATGTCCGAGCGTGCTCGTGGACGGTCACCCGTTCCACAATGGGAAGCGTGCGCACGAACGCGTGATGGCCGCCGTGAAGGCGTCCCGGAGGCCCCTCGAGCGCCGCGCCAAAGTGCATGAGGCCACGGGCTCGAACCCCTCCCTCGACTTGGTCGCCCTCGTCGAACTCGATGATGAGGCGGCTCAGTGCTTCGTGGATGGGCATCTGCACTATAAACAGCGCGAATACATAGATAGTCAATCACAATGACTCGATGGGGCGAAGCGCGCCTATGATTCGGTCGGCAACGCGGTACGATATGCCTCTCGCCGTATCTTGTTGAGAGAGGCTCATGTCCAAAGCCACTGAAGACCGCTATTTGATCGTCTCGACCGACGGGCACGCGGGCCTTTTGCCGGAGAAATACCGGGACTATGTCGATCCCCGGCACCGAGGGGTCTTTGACGAGCATGTCGCGGAGGAGATCGCGCAACGAGCCGCGCGCGAAAAAGACTTCCTCATCAAGGACTACAACGACAAGTGGCGAGCCAAGAACGAGAGCAAGCTCGCGGCTGCCTGGGACTCCGACCTTCGTCTCGAGGTCATCGACGCAGATGGCGTGGCCGCCGAGGTCCTGTTCCCGGATGGCGTCACCGAACGAAACGCGCCGCCATTCGGCGCGGGCCTTACCCTCAAGCCCTGGGGAGTGGAGCCGGAGCTGCAGTGGGCAGGCGCGCGGGCCCACAACCGCTGGATCGCCGAGTTCTGCCAAATGGCGCCACTACGCCGGATTGGTCTCGCTATCGTGCCGATGCTCTACGACGTCGAGCAGGCCGTGAAGGAGATCGTATGGGCGCACGACAATGGGCTCCAAGGCATCCTGATCCCCGCGCTGATGGGTGACTACGACCCGTACAATCACCCGAAATACCACCTGGTCTGGAAGGCATGCGAGGAGCGCGGGATGGTCGTGCACAACCATTCGGGACCGTCCCCCGACTACAACTTCGAGCTGCCCGGCGCCATGGGCGTCTTCCTAGTCGAGTTCGCGTGGTGGGCGGCCCGTCCGCTGTGGCACATGATCTTTGGCGGCGTCTTCGAGGAGTTCCCCAAGCTCAAGTACTGCCTCACCGAAGTGAGCGAATTCTGGGTACCGTCCATGCTCGAGATGATGGATGTTCGTGCGTCGGTGAAACACACGAGCGGCAAGCTCGGGGACTTCCGTTCCAACCTAACCATGAAGCCCAGCGAGTACTTCCATCGGAACTGCTGGATCAGCGCTTCGGCCCTGTTCGATGAGGGGAGCACCAAGGTTCGTCACGACATCGGGATGGACAACATCATGTGGGGCACGGACTTCCCGCATCCCGAGGGCAGTTGGCCGCACACCCGTGAGAAGATGCTGAAGTACATGACGGGAATCCCAGAGGGCGAGCTCACAAAGATGCTTGGAACGAACGCCATCGCCTGTTACGACCTCGACGCGACGGCGCTGAACAAAATCGGAACCCGCATAGGTCCTGAGAAGAGTCTCTTCGTCGACCAAGTGGGTTAGGAGGACCGAAGATGGCACGGTTACGCTACGTGAGGAATAGCTCTGAGGATGGCCCTGCGAAGTCCGGTGCCTCCAAGATCCGCCACACGGTCCGGTCGCTCCGTGCACTCTACGAAACGGAACCGGAGATCGCGAAAGCCCTCTTGCCCCGGCCGCTCAAGCCGGCGTCGGCCCCCGAGATCTTCATGCAGTTTGCGAACGTCGCGATGCATCTGTCCGAGGAGCGGACCGTAGAGATCGGCGCCGCCACTGTCGGCGTTGCCTGCTCTTACGACGGCCGCCCCGGCTACTATGTGCTCGCGATGCCGATGGAAGGCGAATTCGTCGTCATCGGAGGTCGTGAGAAATACGGCGAACCGAAGAAGATCGCCGAGACGGACTTCTCGATCGAAGGCGAACGTGTGAACGCGAAAGTGACGCGACACGGGGTGACCTTTCTCGAGCTCGAGGGAAGACTCGGCGCCCCCTCGGATGGCGCGAAGCAGTTCACGGAATACTTCTACTGCTACAAGGCGCTGCCCGCGGCGGCCGCCGGCGTTGACAACAACGGTGGGTTTGATGGCGATGTGCTCTTGACGTTGCTGACCTGGGAGCGTGACTACACTTCTCTGACGCGCATCGAGGACGGCCAGATCATCCTCCGCGAGTCTCCCCACGATCCGCTCGTCGACGTGCCGGTGAAACGACTCATCCGCATGGAGCTCGCCGAAGGGGCTTCGAGGACGGGCGGCGAGGTGCTTCGCTCCGTGCCCGGGGACTGGCTGCGCCCCTTCCTCGTGCAACGATACGACGACCCCCAGGAGGGCATCGAAATCGCACTCGCCTCGGAGGGGCAGCCTGCAAATGCGTGACTTCTCGGGGAAAGTGGCCGTCGTCACCGGGGGCGCGAGCGGTGTCGGACGCGCCATCGTAACCCAACTCGCCAGCGAAGGTTCGCGGGTCGTGATCGCAGACATCAACGCGGAGTCGATCAACAAGACTCGGAACGAGCTCGCGGACCGAGGGCTCACGGTTGACGGCATGGAGGTCGACGTCACGCGCGCGGAGTCGGTGAACGCTCTCGCGGAACGCGTGTTTGCGACTTATGGCAACGTGCACCTGCTCTTCAACAACGCCGGGGTTGGTGTCAAGGAGGCCAAGCGCCGCATCTGGACTCTGCCGGACCAGGACTGGCAGTGGGCCTTCGCTGTGAACGTGATGGGCGTAACCAACGGTATACGCGCGTTCGTGCCTACGATGCTCGAACGCGGAGAAGAGGGGCACGTCATCAACACGTCCTCAGGCAACGGCGGGATTACCTCCCTGCCGACGACTCCGGTCTATGCCTCCTCCAAGGCCGCCGTCACCAGCCTCACCGAGGTCCTGCACTATCAGTTCTTAATGGACGGCACGAAGCTGCAAGCGCACGTGCTCTTCCCCGGTCCGCACCTGGTCAACACCAACATCCTGAACTCCGACCTCAATCGTCCGGACGCATTCCGCATCGAGGGCCAGGCGCAGGCGGCCTACATCGATATGAAGGCACTCGCCGACAGCTCTGGAGTGGAGTTCAAACTCACCGAGCCGGAAGAGGTGGCCAACATGGTGATCGAAGGCATTCGCGACGGCCGATTCTGGATTCTCTCTAAGCTCGGAAAGAGCGACGAACGTTTGCGGACGCGCACGCGAAACATCCTGGAACGCGAGAATCCCGAGCTGCCTCAGTGATGAAAGGGCTTCTAGAGAAGCAGAGAGCCGCCTTTGTCGCGGAAGGCTTCGTCAGCGCCGAGAGGCGCATCGATCGTTTGGATCGCGCGCTTTCGCTCATCCACGACAACCAGGACGAGATCGTCGATGCGCTCGAGCGAGACTTTGGCAATCGCTCCCGTCATCAGTCGCTGATGTCTGACGTGTACGCCACCATGGAGAGCTTGAAGTACGCCAAGAAACATCTTCGGCGTTGGATGAAGAGCGAGAAACGAAAAGTAGGCATGCCTCTCTCGCTCGTCGGCGCCAAGGGGAGAGTGGAGTATCGACCCAAGGGCGTGGTCGGCATCCTCGGCACCTGGAACTTCCCAATCAACACCGTCTTCTCGCCGTTGGCTGGCGCGCTTGCCGCGGGGAACCGGGTGATGCTCAAGTTCTCGGAAGTGTCGCCCGCGACCGCGGCACTGATGAAGCGCCTCGTTGCGAGCAGCTTCGATGAGACGGAGGTCGCCTGCGTCTCCGGCGGACCGGAGGTTGGCGCAGCCCTTTCTTCGCTGCCGCTCGATCACCTCTGTTTCACGGGCTCGGCGGCCATCGGCAAGCAGGTGATGCGAGCCGCAGCAGAGAATCTCACGCCCGTCACGCTCGAGCTCGGCGGCAAGTCTCCCGTCATCGTCGCGCGCGACGCGAACCTCGAAGAAGCGGCGGTTCGTATCATGACCGGCAAAGCCCTCAACTCCGGACAGGCGTGTCTCGCCCCCGACTACATCATGGTCGCCGAGGAGCAGCTCGAGGACTTCATTCGGCACGCGACTGACTGGACGAGACGGATGTTCCCCACCGTGGTCGACAACTCGGATTGCTGCTCGGTGATCAATGAGCGCCACTACCGACGGCTGCGTTCGTATCTGGAGGAAGCGGAGTCTGCTGACGCTGACGTGCGAGAGATCAACCCTGCCGAAGAGGACTTCAGCGAGCAGGAGGGAGCCTACAAGATCCCCTTCACCTTCGTCGTCAACCCGGACGACGAGCTGAAGATCATGCAGGAAGAGATCTTCGGACCGGTGCTGGTGATCAAGGCATACCAGACCCTGGAGGAGTGCGTCGCTCAGATCAATTCGCGTCCTCACCCCCTCGGGCTCTACATCTTCAGCGACGACGAAGCGACTCAGCGCCGGTTGCTCGACGAGACCCCCTCTGGAGGTGTCTGCATCAACGATGTGATGGTGCACGCGAGCATCGAGGGCCTGCCTTTCGGCGGCGTCGGCTCGTCGGGTATCGGCCAGTACCGCGGATTCGACGGATTCAAGACCTTCAGCCATGCGCGCGCGGTCTACAGGCAGAGCAGGCTCAACCTCCAACGGCTAGCCGGGATGGTTCCTCCCTACGGGGAGCGCAGCGACAAAACGCTGGCGCGCATGATCGGAAAATGAGTGGCGTCGTCGACGCCGAGCACCTGAGGCTCCTACACCACGGGCACTCCGAAGAGCCACGCATGCCCGTGAAGCAATGCGACGTAGACGATGCCTCCCCCGACGACCACGATGAGGTCGCGCCAGTACGGGACCACCCTCGATGACAACTCCGCGCCACGTCGGTTCGCAGACCACATGTCAAAGAGCGAGAACACCCCGAAGCTCCCGAAAAGGATCAGAGAGGCGAGATCCCCGTTGGCCAGAAGGTGCACCGCTGCCCATATCGTCACGCCCCAAAGCATTGGGTGCCGGGTGAAGCGCTTCAGGTTCGTAGGCATGAACGCTGCAATGAAGAGAGTGAGTGCGACAGGCATGCCCAACACGGCGACTCGATGCGCCCATGCGGGCGGACCCCACAGCGGCACGAATGGCGCACGGCCCATACCCACGACGAGCAACACGAAACCAATTAACGATACGAGAGCAAAAAGACCACTATATGCTTTGGCGCCGACACGCCCCCGCAACCGGCTGCGCAGCGGCGGAGCCGAAGGGACGAGGTGAACACCGATGAAAAGAGCGATTCCCAGGATCAAGGTGGTCATGGCGAGCGGAGCATACAACGCCGACACCTGCCTTGTCGCTCCGAAGGGTAGCCTTTCGTTGACGACGCTCAGCCTTGGTCCGCGCAGCGAGGATGCGGACGCATATCGGGCCCTCTAAGCTGCCGGGCGATACGAAGGACGCCTTCTTTCTTGAATACGCCGACTTCAACAGCCTTCCGATTCCGATCCCGAGCATGCGTGAAGGTCGCGAAGGCCACGCATCTTCTCCACGAGCTGCGCCGGCGTTCGCGCACCGAGCTTGCGCATCGATGAGGAGAGCAACAGCGACATACTCGTTTTCGCAATCCCGAGCTGGTACGCGATGAACTTGTTGCTATGGCCAAAGATGGCGTACGCCACCACTTGCATCTCGCGCTCCGTGAGTCCACGGGGGTCGACAACGTCCGGGGGGTTCGGCACTGCGAGGACGAAGCGCCGGCCATCCGTGTCGAACCAATCGACCATCGACCACCGACCCCGAACGAGCGCCTTCCAGATCTCCAAAGCCTCATGGGGGTCGTCGCTGCGCAAGCGACCTCGGGCTCGATCACCTTGCAATGCAGCGTCGCGAAGTATTGCTCTGACGCCGTGGGCTTTCGCCGGGCCCGCAGCATCGGTCACTTCGAAGCGCTTCGGGTCCAGGACGGCTTCCGCACTGTGGGGCAGGGGAGTCTTCGCGCGTCCATTCGACCCCGACCCGGCGATGGCCCGACGTAGCCGGTGACCCGCGCAAACATGCGCTGCTAGCATTTGCCAGCGTTCTAGGCTGCGTCCGGCGAGCTTGGTCACCTTTGGAAGTGCGGCAACGATGTGGACACCGAGCCCGTTTGGATCGACGGCTGTGATTGCCAAACCATCCTTCCCATGATTGAAATGTTGACCAATGTCCGCAAAGGCTCCGGGGTATCGTTTCGAGCTCTCGCTCAATGTTTCCGCCGTACCCGGGCGCAACATGCCCCGGATCAAATCAACAGGAAGCTCGCGAACGGCCTGCGCATAGGCGTCTGCAAAGTCCTGGGGACCAGAAGCCACATGGAACCGCTCCGGAAAGACCGCTCCACCCTTCGGTGGGCGAGCGTAAACGACGCCCGCGACGATTAGCCCGTGGTCAAAGACCGGCAACCCGGCTTCCAGCAGTCTCGGGAGCCACTCGGGCTCACTCACGTCGAGGTCGTACGCTGCTTCCACGAAGTCGATGAGGGCTGAGGCTACGCGGTCCAAGGGCGTTCCACTCCTGCTTGCGTGCCACGGCAGCCGACCAGCGCAGCTTGCTCTACTGCGAGAAGCACGGCGATGTGCTTCCGTCTCGTTGTCATCCCTAGCGGGACATTCCTTTTCATTGATTCCTCCTCTGGTTGAGTTTCCGCGGCCGTGCGGCGCCTCGAACGGCGCGCGCAAGTCGGCGCTCAGTCCGGTGCTACGCCTGGAACTCAATTCAGGAAGGAACAGTTGCGGACGAAAATCGGTGGGGCGTGAACGTTTGGGGGGCCGCGCTCTCGGTAGGGTCCAAAATCGCAGACCTGCCGCGACGCGGTCAATCCGGTGTTGGTCAGGCCGACAAAAGCGAACGTGGCCTCGTCGACTTGCAGCGAAGACGCCCCTTGGGTTGTGATCAGCTGGTCAGTGCCCGACAGCTCCACCGTGCAGCAGGGCTGCGTCTGCAGTTGGATTGGCGCATGGTGCCCATCGCGGGCGGCGTCCCCGGCATGGCTGCAGCAACAGTCTGCGACCGCCACGCGTCCCATCGAGTCGCAGACGTGCGAGACCACTTCGACCGCGCCCGAGGCTACGAGCGGAATCGTGAGAAGCAGCGCGAGAAGGCGTCTACGCATGTTCGCCGCGACCTACCTTGTTGCTACTGCGACAAGCGTTCGAACCCGGCGCCTGCAGCTCACCATCCGGCACGCCATTTCGCTCTTCCATTGCCACCCCATCCCGAAAGATGCTTGCCTGCCCGGCCCCGCCGTTTAGCACGCTATGGTGGCAGGTCAACTCAACGTCGGGAGACCGAAAGGCATCGGTGCCTGGGACGGTTTCACTCCCTGTTAGAGGCTTTGCAGGTACCGAATCGCTTCGGCTGCTTCGGTGCGGAGGCAAGCGTTGGTGTTGACCTTCCTCTTGCCGAAACCGCCCTCGGCGCGGATGCGCTTCCTGGCCTTGCGCAAGGCCGGGATCGCCTGCTTGTCGCCCAGAGTGCGAAGGCTCGCGACGGCCGCCTTGCGATGTAAACAGCTTTCTCCCCGCCGCAGATCGAGAAGATAGGAACCCAGCCGGTCGATTCGGTCGCCCAAGCCGACGTCGTCTGCGACGTTCGCGGCCTTGTGCCGCCGGCGCGGCACCTTGGACGAAGAAGCGAGGTCGATGAGTTGATCCGCGGCCGCCTCGTCGCCTGTCGCCGACACCAACATCCCCAGGTAGTCGAGCGCGGCATCAGTCACACCAGGAGGGGCATGCCTGTCCAGCATGAGCTCGACGTTGGTGCGCATCAGCTCGTCTTTCGCAAGCTTGGGATCGAGCGACACGGCCTGCTCGTAGGCGATCAGGGCTTGGATGTTGCGCTCGGCGGCGACCTCAGCGTGTCCGAGAATCAATTGCGTGTAAGGTTGCTCTCGCACTTGCGCCGCGTAGTCGGGGCCCTGACTACCCGCAAGAGCAAGGACAGCCGTCAGGGCGATCGCCAGGAGCGCAGCTGCGACGACCTGCTTCGCTCTCTTCTTCTTGGGGACCACACGCGCAATCGCCATCCCAAGCGAGCCGCGGAGACCACTGACGACGAGCGACGGGATATCGCGAAGCCCCGACCCGCCTTGACGCTCGCCCGGCAGGATCTCGTCGATTCGATCGATGTACTCCTTGGCGGTGCCGATACGGTCGTCCGCCTTTTTCTCGAGGCCGTGCTGGATGAGCCGCTCCACAGCCTTGGGGACGTCCACGTCCGGTGCCACCTCGGCGAACGTCGGAACACTCGCCGAAATATGCATGCGTAGGAGCGTGCCCACTTCATCGGCGTCGAACGGCGGCACACCCGTAATCATCTCGTACAACATGACCGACAGGGAATAGAGGTCGGCCCGCCCGTCGATCGACAACCCATATGCCTGCTCGGGTGCAATATACGTAGGCGTACCGATCGTGACGCCCTGCTGGGTCAACTTGGTGTCATTGGTCAGGGGTTCCGTCTCCGAGTCGGGTTTCGCCTCGTCGTGGAGCTTCGCGATTCCAAAGTCGAGGATCTTGGCGAAGTCGGGATCGCCATCTTGCTCGACGAGAATCACGTTCTCGGGTTTGACATCCCGGTGAATGATCCCGGCGTTGTGCGCATAGGCGAGAGCGCTGAGCACGTGACGGCCAATGTGAAGCGCGCGCTTCCAATGGACCCGCTCCTGCCGTTCGAGCAAGTCGAAAAGCAGTACGCCGTCTAACAGCTCCAGCACCATGTAGAAGGTGCCGTCGCCGAGCTTTCCAAAGTCCGACACGTTGACGCAGTTCGGGTGGTCGACACGACCGATGGCAAACGCCTCCCGCTCGAAGCGTTTGGTCACCTCCTCGATCTCTCCGACCTCCGGATGCAGCAGCTTCAGCGCCAACGGCCGCTGAATCGAGACGTGTTCCGCAAGATAGACGCACCCCATCCCGCCGGAGCCGAGAACCCCGGTAATGCGGTAGCGAGAATCCAAGACGTCGCCGATCCGCGGTATCTGAGAATCCGGAGTTGAAGGCAGCGCTTGCGCCCCACTCCCCCCCCCTGAAGTGCGCACGCATACATTATTACGAAAAATTCGAGCATGTGCCGGTGAGAGTGTCGTGACACCGAACCGGCCTCAAACTGCACGAAAACATAGTGGTTTTGACGCACAACGCGCCAAAACCATTTAAGGAAGCATCCTCTTGCTCAAGACGACAGATTGGAAATGCAGCCCCGCCCAGCCATGTGGGATGCGCCTGAACGTGTGCACGCGGAAGCTTTGTTTGAGCAAGCGTTGCAGATGCTCGTCGGTATGGAATGAGAAGAATCGCTTCGGCTCATACGGATCCCAGTCACCGGTGCCCTCGTAGTCGTAACCTCCGTACATACCTACGTAGAACAAGCCACGAGGCTTCACGATCCGACTGACTTCTCGTAGAATGCGAGGAAGCTCGGCCCTGGGAAGGTGGACCAAACTATTCATCGCATAGGCCGCATCGAAAGAATCAGGGGGAAACTGCAAGTCAGCGAGGTCCATCACATAAGCCGGCAGGCCCTTCCCTCGACATCGGCGGACCATCTCGGGCGACAGGTCGATGCACACCGTGTCCAGGCCGTGCCGCTGAAAGAACTTCCCGTCCGTGCCGGTGGCGGCGCCGAGGTCCAGAACGGAGTGCTTCTGTTCCGTGTGCAAGAGAGAGAGGAAAGTGTCGCGTTCCTGCAACTCGTATGCAGGCGCCGCTCGGCTGTCCCGTTCGTCAACCCTCCGGTCGTAGGACTCACGCAGGCTGCGTCTCAGATCATGGGGCTGGCGGTGGCTTACCAATGCCAAACCTGGTCGTAGTCTGCACAAAGCCGAGCGATACCAGCTCGGGATACGCTCTGCAGTCCCTCGACCAAGTCGGTTCGTTCTAGGCCTCGTTCTGCGACGTCGTCTGCGACCACGTAGACCTTGGCCCCCTTGTCGATGAGCCGCCGAACATCCTCGTCGAGGCGCGGCGGATGAGTTTGTGCCTTGTCCCCGAAGCGAAGTCCCGAGGCATCCTGGCCTTTGACCCCGTAGTTGACCGCGTTTCCGCGAAGAAGCACGTCTATATCGGCCCCTGCGCCCTTCATAGCGGCGCTGATCCACAAGATCGTGTCGTCTTGCTCTTCGAGTGTTGCCCGGTAGGCGGTTTCCACGATGTTTAGAACTTTGAGTGCCATGGTCGCCTCCTTACTTGGTGGGAATCACCAGGGTGTTGTCCGACGACTCGGCCCATTTCCAAAGGTCGCCAGGGGTTCCTCGGCGCGTGAACTCGAGCGCCTCGTGGACGCCCCGTTCGTCCACGCATAGACCGCAGTTGATCCAGTCTAGCTTCCCACCGTTAGCTTCGGCGGTCTTTGCTATCGATTCGATCCACTGATGCGGCAAGGGATGGTCTTCTTCGTCCGCGTCATGGCCGTGGACCGCGTTTGGATGAGGGGCCTGCTTCGTAAAGGGCAGCCCGACCGCGCCCTCGTAGGCGAACACATTGACGGTGTAGCCTCGCCTTGCGGCGATATCGATGAGGCGGAGCGCTGTGGTACTGCGCGCGTTTTCATAGGGCGCATCCATCAGGGCAAAGGTGATCGTCTTCTTGTCCGACATGTCGTGCCTCCTTAGTGCCAGATGACCTTGCTGCCGTCGGCAAGATGGTCGATTACGGTGTCGAGCGCAGCGGCCTTGACGCCGTCCACAAGTCGGGCAGCTTCGATGCCCCGTTCACGGAGCGAGAAATCGTCTGCGAGAACCTCGACGCCGTTTTGCGCGAGGTCTGAGAGCGGTTTGGATTTAGTGCTTCTCCGAGCTGGCAATACACCGTTCTGAACCAAGAAGACCGTGACTTGATCACCTTCCTGGACCAGTCCGCTGGCAAGCTCGTAGAAGCCCGCGACATCGTTCGAGTCGAACGGATCGCGAGACTCGATCAAGAGATACTTCGCCATAATTCCTCCTTTCGCGTCGTTCGTGCTTCGATTCTCGCGCTTGGCCGAAAGAGTTGCAATGACGTAGGCTCCAAAAGGCTTGTCTGAAACGCCAAAGTCGACCGATGGACGTCCTGTCTGACGCTTTACGGGTGCTTCGGTTGTCCGGAGCTGTGCTCTTTACGGCGGATTTCTCGGCTCCCTGGGATGTGTCCTCTCCCAGCTCCGCGCTGCTGGCTCGGATGCTCGTGCCCGGCGCCGGGCGATTGGTGGTTTTTCACGTGATCACAGGCGGCGAGTGCTGGGCAGAGGTCGATGGCGAGTCCCGTATCCAGCTGAAATCTGGAGACGTCGTCGTGTTTCCATACGGCGATGCGCACGTCATGGGTTGGGCCGACGGAGCCAAACGCGTTTCGGTGGTCCAGCTGCTGCCGATACCGCCATGGCCGGAGCCTCCGCACATTTTCTGCGGTGGAGGCGGTGCGATGACAAATCTGATGTGCGGTTTTCTCCACTGCGACGACGCACTATTCAATCCGCTTCTTGCCGCGCTTCCGAGGCTCTTTTCGGTGAGCACCGTGGAGGGCCCGAAGGCGCGGTGGTTGGATCTCATGGTGAGTCAGAGCTTGAGCGAGGCGATTGGCGATCAACCTGGCAGCGATGCTCTGGTGACGCGACTTGCGGAGCTGTTGTTCCTCGACGTGCTTCGCAGGTACATAGCGCAGCAGGAAACTCCGGCGTCAGGGCTGTTGGCCGCGCTCCAAGACGAACAGATCGCGCGAGCGCTCGAGGCGATCCACGCTGCGCCCGCCGAATCATGGACCGTCGATCGGTTGGGTCGCCAGATCGGGATGTCGCGCTCGTCGCTTGCCTCTCGCTTCAAGGAGCTCCTCGGCATGCCACCCATGCACTACATCACCCGGCTTCGGCTCCAGGAGGCGTCGCACTTGCTCCGCGACACGGGCGAAAGCATCGCCGAGATAGCTCGTCGCGTGGGCTACGAGTCCGAAGCCGCTTTCAACCGGGCCTTCAAACGTTACGTCGACCAACCGCCTGCAGCATGGCGCAAGGACAACTAGAGGCCCAAGATGCCGAAGCCCAAGCTGATCGACGACGCGCTCACCTACGGCAGCTTCCCCCTGGTGTTCGGTGGGGCGATGGGAGTGGCACTCTATGGGATCTCGAAGGGTTGGGATCCGGTCTTGACCGCGGTGACGTTGACCGGCGCCGTCGTCATCGCGCTTTTGGTCCTCGAACGGGTGCACCCATACCAAAAAGACTGGCTTCGAAGCCAAGGCGACGTCCGCACGGACCTCATCCACAACATTGTCAACGCGACGATTCCCCAGGTGTACACGGTGGCTTTCGTCGGGGGGGCTGCCGCGGGTGCGTCGTGGCTCTCGGAGGCGCTCGGGATGACCCTTTGGCCGACGGGGTGGCCGATGATCGCGCAGCTCCTCCTTGCTCTGGTGATAGGGGAGGTCGGCACCTATTGGATTCACCGCCTGATGCACGAGAGGCCCTTTCTGTGGCGCTTCCATGCGGCCCATCACAGCGCGCCCCGACTGTATTGGCTCAACGCGGGGCGGTTTCATCCGCTCGACCTGTTCGCGCAATACGTCTTGTCAGTGACGCCGTTGATCCTGCTGGGCGCGAACACGGGCGTCATCGCTCTGCACGCGCTCTACACCGCGATCCATGGGATGTTCCAGCATTGCAACGTGGACATCCGCCTC
>CAXMND010000154.1:0-8571 GCA_964194675.1 uncultured Coxiellaceae bacterium
ACGTGCTACACCAGTCCCATGATCGTCGAACATTTCTCCGTCGCCCCACTGGGCTGTAACTGCGTGATTCTCGGAGACGAGGAGCGCGGCGTTGCCATCGTGGTCGATCCGGGGGGTGAAGCGCCGCGGATCCTGGCTCGGCTTGCAGAGCTGGGGCTTCGTTGCGAAGGGATCGTCCACACCCATACGCACTTCGATCACATTGGGGGCACCAAAGAAGTACAAGAAGCTACCAACGCCTCCAACATGATCCATGAGGACGATCTGTTCCTCTACGAAGGCGTCCAAATGCAGCTCGATGGCTTTCGCGCTCCATTCCGTGCTCCTGAGATCGCCGAGATCGACCGCTTTCTTTCGGAGGGGGACACCGTGCAAGCAGGCGGTGTCGAGCTCGACGTCCTCCACACCCCCGGCCATTCTCCTGGTAGCATCTGTCTCACGGTCGAGGGCGACCGTCCGATCGTCGTCGCGGGCGACACCCTCTTCGCGCGCAGCATTGGACGCACCGACCTGTGGGGCGGCGACACCTCCCAGATTACCAACTCGATTCAACGCAAGCTGTTCGCACTCCCCGATGAGACGCTGGTGATCACCGGTCACGGCCCAACGACGACCATCGGAGAAGAGCGAAAAATGAACCCCTTTGTTAGGGGATAGTGCGGGGGCGGTGGCTCAGTCCCACAAACGCAGAGCACCCTGCATCGCTTCTTCGAGGGAGAAGAAGCGCACCTCCTTCGGCATGTCTTCTTGGAGGTGACGCACGTTTCCTCCACCGAGATGGAGCCTGTCATAGCTGAAGAGCCGCTCGAGCTGTCCGAGGGCGCCGATCACTCGCTCGGTCCAATCGGATGGGCCAATGCGCTTGAGCTCCGCGTCGCGGACCAAGTCCTCATAGGTTTTGCCGTCGCGAAACGGATGATGCCCAAGCTCCAGGTTCGGAACGAGCTCGCCGTGGGTGAACAACGCCGTCCCCAGTCCCGTTCCGAGCGTCAACACGAGCTCCACGCCATGGCCTTCGACTACACCGAGTCCCTGCAGGTCCGCGTCGTTGAGGACACGGACCTGACTCCCGAGCAGTTGTTCGAGGTTCGCCGCCAAAGGCACCGCTCGCCAAACCTCGTTTCCGAGGTTTGGCGCATTATACGTCACGCCGGATTTCACGACGCCGGGAAAACCGACCGACACGCGATGATATGCCTCGACCGTGTCGGCGACTTCACCGATCAAGGTAAGAACCGCATCGGGTGTCGCCGGGTCCGGGGTCGGGCGGCTCTGCGACGTCCCCGTGGTGAGGCCCTCGTCGCTCAGCGCGAGGAACTTGATGCTTCCGCCACCTATGTCGATTGCAAGCGTGCTCATGAGGCCGGCCCCCGATGCCGTCGATAGTACTCGATCAGCTGCTGAGTTGAACTGTCGTGCTCGCCAGATTGCCCGCTGAGCTCCGCTAGGATTACCTTTGCGAGGTACTTCCCAAGCTCTACGCCCCACTGGTCGAAGCTATAGATGTTCCAAATCACGCCCTGCACGAAGATCTTGTGCTCAGAGAGCGCGATCAGTCGTCCGAGCGCCCTCGGAGTCAGTTTGTCGAGCATGAAGGTGTTGCTGGGTCGGTTGCCAGGAAACGCCTTGTGGGGCGCAAGTAGCGCAACCTGGTCCTCAGATGCTCCACCCTTACGGAGTTCGTCACGCGCCTCCTCCTCGGTCTTGCCGCGCATCAGCGCCTCCGCCTGGGCGATGCAATTGGCAACGAGGATATCGTGATGCTGGCCAATGGGGTTTTGACTTTGGATGGTAACGATGAAGTCGCACGGCACCAAATGCGTTCCCTGGTGGAGCAACTGGAAGAAGGCATGTTGCCCGTTGGTACCCGGCTCTCCCCATACGATGGGCCCGGTGCCGTAACCCACGACTTCGCCATCGCGCGAGGTACGCTTGCCGTTGCTCTCCATGTCTGCCTGCTGCAGGTACGCCGGGAAACGGTGCAAGGACTGGTCGTAGGGCAGCACGGCATGCGACGTCGCGCCGAAGAAGTCGCGGTACCAGACTCCGAGTAGCGCCATCAACACAGGGATGTTCTCGCGCAACGGCGCTGTTCGAAAATGCTCGTCCACTTCGTACGCGCCCGCGAGCAACTCCTCGAAGTGTTCCATTCCGATGACGCATGCGATCGAGAGCCCTATCGCAGACCAGAGCGAGTACCGGCCGCCCACCCAGTCCCAGAATTCGAACATGTTGTCGGGGTCGATCCCGAACTCGATCACTGCCTCGCGGTTCGTCGACAGTGCAACGAAATGCTTGGCCACCGCGTCTTCGCTCCGGAAGCTCTCGATCAACCACTGGCGGGCCGAGCGCGCGTTCGTAAGCGTCTCCTGTGTAGTGAATGTCTTCGACGCAATGATGAAGAGCGTCGTTTCGGGTTGAACTTCTCGGAGTACCTCACTCAGGTGGGTGCCGTCGACGTTGGACACGAAATGCGCGCGCAGCCCGTCTTTCCAATATGGGCGGAGCGCTTCAGTGACCATGAGCGGCCCAAGATCCGATCCGCCGATCCCGATGTTGACGACGTCGGTGATGGCTTGCCCGGTTTGCCCCACCCATGCGCCGTCACGAACGGCCGCCGCAAATTGCCGCATTTGCTCGAGCACGCGGCGCACGTCGGGCATCACGTCGGAGCCGTGGATCATGACAGCACGATCGCCTCGATTGCGAAGAGCGGTGTGCAAGACCGCGCGGTTTTCGGTCACGTTGATCGCATCACCTGAGAACATGCGGGCGATCCAATCACGAACGCCACACTCTTCGGCTAGGTCGACGAGCAGGCTAACGCTCTGATCGGTGATACGGTTCTTCGAATAGTCGAAAAGAAGATCGCCAAGCGTCGACGAGAAACGCTCGGCGCGCTCGGGCTCCTCCTCGAAGAGCTCCCTCATGTGCAGGTCGCGTATCTGGTCGTAGTGAGCCTGCAAGGCGTGCCAAGCACGGGTCTGAGTGGGATCGACCATCGGGCTCAAGGTAACCCCCGCACCTCGTAAACGCGAGGCCTGACGCCGCTAGACCAGGAGCGGCGCGAGCACGAGGGACACAATGGCCATCAGCTTCACGAGGATGTTCAAGGACGGACCGGCCGTATCTTTGAAGGGATCGCCAACGGTGTCGCCCACGACTGCCGCGTTATGGGCATCGCTGCCCTTCGGGTGAACCGAGCCGTCGGTCATCTTGTAGCCACCGCTTTCAAAAGACTTCTTGGCGTTATCCCAGGCGCCGCCGGCGTTTGCCATGAAAAGAGCCATGGACACGCCCGACACCGTGACGCCCGCGAGCACGCCGCCAAGCGCCTCAGGGCCCATCACGAAGCCAACGACGACCGGCGTGAGAAGCGCCAGCGCTCCAGGTGCGACCATGCGCTTGAGCGAAGCCTCGGTGGAGATCTTCACGCAGCGGGCGGTATCGGGCTTGGCCTTACCCTCGAGGAGCCCGGGAATCTCGCGGAACTGCCTGCGAACCTCTTCGATCATCTCCATCGCGGCAACGCCCACGGCTTTCATCGCCATCGAGGAGAAGAGGAACGGAAGCATGGCCCCGAGGAACAGGCCGGCCATGACCAGCGGCTTCGAAATATTGATCCCGGTGATACCCGCGGTCTGCGCGAATGCACCAAACAGTGCGAGAGCGGTCATGGCGGCGGAACCGATCGCGAAGCCCTTACCGATGGCCGCCGTGGTGTTACCGACAGCGTCGAGCTTGTCGGTGCGCTCGCGGACCCGAGGGTCCTGACCGCTCATCTGGGCGATGCCGCCGGCGTTGTCGGCGATCGGGCCGTACGCGTCGACGGCGAGCTGGATGCCGGTTGTGGAAAGCATACCGAGCGCGGCGATAGCCACGCCGTAGAGGCCGGCCATCTGAGCCGCGACGACGACGCCAAACGCGATCACGAGGATCGGCATGGCGGTGGACTGCATGCCCACTGCGAGGCCGGAGATGATGTTAGTCGCGGTTCCAGTCTTGCTCTGCTCGGCAATGCTTTGGACGGGCGGCTTCCCCATCGAGGTGTAGTACGAGGTGATGAGACCCACTGCGACGCCGGCCAACAAGCCGGCCACGGTCGCCCAGCCGACGTCCGTCCAGGACACTAGCTTGCCGTTGAGGTTCAGCGCGCCCTCGGCAGGCCACATGTACTTCGCGATCCCGAAGGTCGCGAGAGCCATCACACCGGCCGCACCAAAAGCGCCGGCATCGAGCGCGTGCTGAGGATTTCCGCCCTCTTTCGTGCGCACGAAAAACGTGCCGACGATAGAGCACACGATACCCGCGGCCGCGATCACGAGCGGCATGATCACCGGGCTCACCGACGTGCCCTCTGAAACGACGTTGAAGCCGAGCGCCAACACCATCGCTCCGATGATCGCGCCAACGAACGACTCGAAGAGGTCCGCGCCCATGCCGGCCACGTCGCCGACGTTGTCACCGACATTGTCCGCGATGACGGCAGGGTTACGAGGATCGTCCTCCGGAAGGCCCGATTCGACCTTGCCCACGAGGTCGGCGCCGACATCGGCCGCCTTCGTGTAGATGCCACCGCCGACGCGAGCGAAGAGCGCAATCGACGAAGCGCCCATCGAAAAGCCCGTGATCACATTGACGGTACGTACGAGCTCCCAGCCGAGAACGTCGTCGCTGAAGAGGATGTAGAGCCCGCTGAGACCAATGGTCGCTAGCCCGACCACGGTCATCCCCATCACCGTGCCGCCCGAGAAGGCAACGGCGAGCGCAGGGGCCAGCCCCACACGAGCCGCGGCCGTGGTCCGCACGTTGGCGTTCGTGGCGACTTTCATCCCGATCCAGCCGGCGGCCGCCGAGGCCGTAGCCCCCGCGACGAAAGCTCCCGCAATCTGCCAGCCTCGTAGCGGGTCCTCGTAGTATGCGAACGCGAGAATCGAGCCAACGCCCAACACGAAGAACATGAGAACTCGGTACTCCGCGCGGAGGAAAGCCAGGGCGCCCTCCTGAATCTGCCCGGCGATCTCGACCATGTTGGCGTCGCCCGGGTCCTGTTTGGAAACCCATTGTGCCTTCGTCCAGGCAAAAAGGAGAGCAAGCACGCCCGCCGCGGGGGCTGCGTAGATCAGTTTTTCCATATCCGCTGAACCTCTATTCGCGCCCGTTCTCGGTGAACTACTCGGCGGGCGGCGCGTTTTTACAAGATTTGAAAATTAGGTCAAACCCAGGCGCTGGGGAGTTCCTAGATGCGCGGAAATACAGCGGAATCAACTCGCTCGGGCTTCGACAATCGCGTCCCGGGCCGCAGCGAAGTCCGAGGGACCCTGCACGCTGAGGCGCCCGACATCCTTGTCGATTCGGACCAAAAGGCCGCTCAGAACGCGCCCAGGCCCCACCTCGACGAAAAGTGAGGCGCCGTCGGCAATCATGCGGCGGACGCTATCTTCCCAGCGAACGGGCCGACTGACCTGACGGACCAACGCATTTTTCGCGGCCGCTGCATCGGTGACAGGCTCTGCGTCGACATTGACGTACACCGGCATACCCGGATCCGAAAACGTGATTCCTTCGATGTCCTCGGCAAGTCGTCGCTCCGCCGGCTCCATGAGCGTCGAATGAAACGGAGCGCTCACCGGAAGGGAGCTCGCGCGCGCGCCCGCCTTCTTGAGCTTCGCCCCTGCCTCCCGTACTGCATCCGTCTCGCCTGCGATCACGATCTGCTGGGGCGAGTTGTAGTTCACCGCTTCGACAAGCCCGGGCACTTCCGCGCAGATTCGTTCTACCAACGTGCGGTCTGCCTTGAGGACCGCTGCCATCGCGCCTTCTCCATATGGGACGGCGTCTTGCATGTACTGCCCCCGCTTCCGAACCAATCGCACCGCGTCAACGAGGTCGATCGTGCCCGCGGCCACGTGGGCCGAGTACTCGCCTAGGCTGTGCCCCGCCACGATGTCGAGCGGTGCGTCGAGCGCGCGGAGCAGCGCGATCGACGTGGTCAGAACCGCCGGCTGAGTGTTGACCGTGAGCTTCAGATCTTCTTCGGGGCCTTCGAAGCAAAGCTCGGACAGCTTCTCATCGAGCGCGGCGTCGGCGGCATCGAAAACTTCACGCGCGGCAGCGAGCTCATCGTACGCCTCGCGGCCCATTCCGACCTCTTGACTACCCTGACCCGGAAAAACGAAAGCGACCTTGCCCATCGCGGAGCTGCATAGCACGATCTGGTAGGAGATACGTTTGGAAGAACCGATCAACGCCGAAGACGCCGAACACGTGAGCGCTCTCTCGATTGGTCACTACATCATGGCCGGCCTCTCGGCGATTACCGCAATACCTCTGGTGGCCTATGCCTTCGCGGGCGCGAAACTCGTCGACCAGCTCACTCACGAGATGGCGCTGACGATGGGGGATCTCTCTGGCCAAGCGGGGGTCGACCCCTTTGCCGGCGCCCCCGAGGCGATGATGAAAGATTTCGGTACGCTCATGATCGCGATGACGGTGCTGAGCTTCGTGTTGATAGTCGTGACGGCGATCGGCTTCTTCCTGGTCGGGCTGAAGCTTCGCCAGCGCCGATGGTGGACTTTTTGTTATTTGAGCGGCTGGGGCGAATGCCTGATGTTCCCCTTCGGGACGATCCTCGGGGTGTTCACTATCATCGTTCTGTCGCGCCCAACTGTGAAGCGCTCATTCGGCATGCGCTGATTGACAACAGCCGTTACGAGCCGTACCGAAGAATGCTGACTGGAGGCTGCCCAATGGTTGAAATGGAAGAGCTCGAGGAGAGGATTCGTCAAGGCGTAGGGAACGTGTCCCATCTTGTGGTCACCGACCTCACCGGCACCAGGGACCACTGGGAAGCCCTCGTCGTCTCCGAAGCCTTCAACGGCAAAAACCGCGTCGAACAGCACCAGATGGTCTACGCAGCGCTAGGCGAGCTCATGGCGGGCCCCGTCCACGCACTTGCGCTCAAGACCTACTCGCCCGAGAGTTGGGATAAGCAAGAGGGTTAACATGGAAGATTCCGTACGAGAACAGATTCAGGGCATCATCGACGCCAACGACGTCGTCCTTTTCATGAAAGGGACGAAACACTTCCCACAATGTGGTTTTTCGGCCACGCTCGTCGAGGTGCTTCGCCGCTCGGGCTCGGACTTTCAGGATGTAAACGTCCTGGAGGATCCCTCAGTTCGACAAGGGATTAAGGAGTTCGCCAACTGGCCAACGATCCCGCAGCTTTACGTGCGCGGCAAATTCGTCGGCGGCTGCGATATCGTCCGCGAAATGTACGAGAAGGGTGAACTCGACGCCGTGCTTTCTGCTAAAGAAAGCTGAGGCATTAAACCCGTATGACCGAGCTTCTTGGCGGCAAATACGAAGTACTCGAACTCGCCGGCGAAGGCGGGATGGCTAAGGTGTACCGTGGCCAGACCCACGGCGCGGCAGGGTTCGCGCGCCCGATCGCCATCAAGCGCGTCTTGGCGCCGCTGAGTCAGAACCCAGAGTTCCTGAAGATGTTCGTCGAGGAGGCACGCGTCGTGTCAGAGCTCGAGCATCCGAACATCGCCCAGATTCACGACTTCGATCGCGACCGCGCGGGAGAGTACTATTTGGTCCTCGAGTGGGTCGACGGCCTCACGCTTGCCGAGTGGCGAGAAGCCTTTCAGAAGAACGGCCAACAAACGCCGTGGCACCTCGTCGCCGCAATAGGGATCGAGGTGCTAAAAGCGCTCCACGCCGCCCATGTGCGTGTCGACCGAAACGGAAACTCAGCCCCGATCTTTCACCGTGACGTGACGCCGCAGAATGTGATGGTCAGCAAGTGCGGGGTGGTGAAGCTGACCGATTTTGGGCTCGCACGTGCGATGGACCGCAGCAGCATCACCAAACCCGGGTTCGTGAAAGGCAAGATCGCCTACCTGGCACCGGAGCTCACCTACGAGGCAGACCCGAGCGCGCAAACCGATCTCTTCAGCATCGGCGTCGTACTTTGGGAGGTTCTCGCCGGAGAGAAGTTGTTCAAGGGCAAAGACCCCCTCAAAGTCGTTGGGACCATTAGAGGCATGGAGATACCGAGCCTCGCCAAGATGCGACGAGACATCCCCACTCGCTTCCGAGAGATCATCGGACGGGCGCTGCAGCGAGAACCGATCGACCGATATCCAACGGCGCATGCCATGGGGCGGGACCTCGCCGCTCTTCTCCGCACGACGGAAGAACCAACGGACGCCGCCGTGATCGCCGAGAGCATTCGCTGGGCCCGGCGACAGCTCGACGGGGACGCCCAGACCGAACCCGTAACCAAGTCGTTTCCCGCCGAGCGCGCACTCGCGCTCGCAGGCGCCGCCGACGAAACAATACCCGACGCGAGCATCCCCCTCACGCGACGAATCAAGAAGTAACAGCCGCCCTCGCACTTGGTATCCGATCCAGAAACGAAGTGTGCGAGAGATTTTCGTTTGTGGTCGAGCGCGCCCGCAGAGAGCGACTGAGAGGTACGTCTGTACCTCGCAGGGCTGCGTAGCAGCGGTGCGTAGCGCCAACGAGGACGTAAGCCGACCACAAGCGAAAAGATCCGCA
>CAXMND010000155.1:0-32047 GCA_964194675.1 uncultured Coxiellaceae bacterium
TTTTCGTCGTCTTCGACGCTGCTTGGGAGGGCGTTGCAGTGGAGCACGATCGGCCATTGCTCTGGATACCGCAGATATTGATTGAAGTCAAGAGGAATCTCCCAAAAACGTGTGGTGTATGGACCGGCTACATCGCTGGGCGTGCGCACACTCCAGCGCCTCACCGGTCAGGTCCACTACGGCCGACCCGCGCGCAGCTCTTGCCCTCTCTTAAGCCCATGCCCCCGAAGCGGAGCCAATCGCGGTCACGCCTGCTCGCCACTCGCCTCGCGCGCCCCCGTTCTCTTGACTGTTTGTGACTACTCGTCAGTCGTACTTGTGCTCGATCGTAGTCGTAGTCGACGCACGACCACGACGCACGATCGCGTGTGGGTCGAGATGACGCCCACGACGAGGGAAACTAGCTCTCGCTGCCGGTGGTTTCCGTCTGCTTGCTGAAATGCGCTTCGAGCTCTCGACGAAGCACTTCGAGGACGTCCTGCTGGAGCTCCAAGGGATGACGGATGAGCCGTTCGAGATTTCGCTGATACACGAAGAGCCGGCGCTGATCGACACTGTCTTTCCCGGCGTGAGTCTCGTCCAGGAGAAGGGGGGTACGCGGGTCCACTCCTTCGGCTACGACCTCGAGGCCGGGCAGATCCGTAACCATGATCAGATTGCCTTCGAGGCGCTGCGCGAGCTCCTCGGGGAGATTTTGGAGGGCACTCTGGACCACCTTTTCGAATCGTGTGGGGGAGGGCGACCAGGGCGGTTGAGGAAGCTGACCGTCGAGGTGCCGCGTCTTCAAGAAGGCCAGCGACGCTTCGGCGGTGCGCCCCTGACGCTCCCGCAGGAGGCCGAGGTAGTAGAGCACGTCGGGTGATGCCTCGGGGTGCTCGGCGGCGCGTTCGATGAGCACGGCAGCCGGCTCGAGCTGTTCGAGTTCGAAGTGCGCGCGTCCGATCAGGAAATCGAGCTGCTGGTTTTCGAACGGCCCTTCGGGAAGGCCCAGCAGAAGTTCGGCGGCTGCAGCGCGATCGCCCTGCTGCAAGAGCGCGTCCACCTTGAGCACCGACGCGTCGGCGATGTCGTCCGCCGTCTGGCAGTTCTCGAGGGCCTGGTCGAGGATACGGATCGCGTCGGGGAAGCTCCCGAGCGGGTGAATCAGTAACTCTGCAGCATTGAGCATTGCCTCGAGGTAGTGCTCGTCGAGGTCGATCGCCTGGTGGTAGTGCTCGAGCGCAAGCTCGAGGTTCCCGTTGGCCGCATGGATGTAGCCGATGAGGTTGTGCGCGTCCGGGGAGCCGCCGTCGAGCTCGAGGGTCTGTTCTGCGGACGCCATCGCGCCGCTCAAGTCGCCCTGCGTCACGAGCTCCCACCCGCGGTCGAGGTGCGCGCTCAAGCGATCCATGAAGCCTTCGTTTTGCTCGGTCATTTTATAGCCGTGTCGAAACTTACGTGGCGCGTTTGGGACGTCAAGCGGAAGCGTGCGCTATCATGCCAAGGAATGGCCAGGATTCTCACGACTGTCGTAATCACAGCGATCTGCGCCTGTGTGAGCAAGCCGCTGCCGGCTGGTCAGACGATCTCGATCGGCACTTCCGACCAGGGATATCTTCATCATGCGATCTCACTGCCCGATCAAGGGGAAGGATATCGCCGGCTGCGCCCAGGGGAAGAAACGCGCTACGGAACCGCGACCCTGATCGAGGCTATTGGGAGTGCCGCCAGGGCGGTCGCCGAAGCGTTTCCGGGCGGGTACCCACTGCGTGTCGGAGACCTCTCGAATCGGCGCGGGGGCGCACACCAGAGGCATCTGAGCCACCGCGCAGGGCGGGATGTGGACCTCGTGTTCTACGCGCGCGATGCGGGAGGGATGGCCGCGCGCGGTGCCGGCTGGCTGCGGTTCGGTCGTTATGGCCTGGCCGTGCGAAGAGACCGCGTGTTTTCGTTCGACGAGGCGCGGAACTGGCATCTGGTGCGAACCCTGGTGATGGACCCCCAGGCCCGCGTCAAGTGGCTCTTCTGCTCTAACGACATCAAGGCGCGTCTCCTTCGATATGCCGCGCGGTACGAGCGGTCACCGCAGGCGGTGTTTCGCGCGACTTGGGTGCTCCACCAACCGGCGCGCGGGGATCCACATGTCGATCACTTTCACGTGCGTGTCGGATGTGGTCCGGCCGAGCGAACGCTAGGATGCCAGGAGCAAGCGCCGTTTTGGCCTTGGCTCAGCGACGCGGCTCGCAAAGAAGAAGACCAGGCACAAACTGCTGCGAGTGACGCGCAGTTGGTCGGCTGGCTATTCGTCGAGGAGCATCTGGATCAGAGCCGCCACGTCTGCGGGGGAAGCATCGGTATCGCACCGCAACCAGCCACGATCGCGGGTCGCTAAGTCGACTAGCTCGCGATGGCGGTCGGTCGCGCCCCACAGCAAAACCCCTGAACCTTTGGGTAGCTCGTGTGCGAGCGTGGCGATGGTCGACGGTTGCACTGAAGCCTCGACGCAGTCGATCACGACCAGTGGGCTCAGCGAAGCGGTGGCTTTTAGGTTGTCCAGGAAGCCGACGACGTCTTCGATCTGTTGGACCGCCGCCGCGTCTTGCAAATGCGCCTCGATTCCAGCGCATCGTTCCCGATTGCGCGTCGCGACGAAGACCATCGGCAATGCCGACCCGAGCGGTTGCACCCTCGGGTACTTCGACGTGTCCGGATCCGACTCGAGGCCCACCTCGTCCTTGGGTGAGACCCCCGAGTACTGGCGGTCGCGTCCCATGCGTTGGGTTGGTTCGCTTCGGCCTGCCCGACGATGAGGTGGCCGCGAAGCGACTTTCTGTGCAAGAGACACGAGCGGCTCCAGGTTCTTCATGATTGCCTCGGCTGCTTCGTTGCCAAGGTAGAACGCGGTGGCCGTGCGCAGGTGCTTGTCGACGAAGGTATGGAGCGGCTCTCCCGACGGAGGAACCTCGTGTTCGCGCGCCATGTGAAGGGCGCGATGCATGATCTGGAGACGAACCTCAGGAGCGGCGACAGCCTCGATCGCCTCACGGATGATCTGCGCGATTGGGCTCTCGTTATCCACCGAGCCCTTCTCTCCAGAGGACGCACGCGACCTAGCTACCATAACACCATAATATTACCGTGAATTGGCTGCGCGTCCAACCCGGCAGGAGTGGTGCTGGGTCGGCGCTCTATGATACAGCGCAAAGATGCTCGTGATGGGGGTCGACGAGAATGGTTTGGGACCGAGACTGGGCCCCTTGGTGGCCACCTCCGTCGTCCTGGAGACGCCCAGGTACCTTCGAAGAACGCTATGCGATCGAGGCCTCGACCTGGGCCTCACAGATAGCAAGGAAACCGGGGGCTTCGGGCGCATGGCCTTCATCGAGTCCGTGGCCTTAGCATTGCTTGGCTCGGAGCAGCCCCATGGCCGGCGCGCAGGGTCGGTTTTACGGGGGCTTCCACGCTCTGCGGACGATCTGCTGGACCGGCTTTCGCCCGCGTCGCGAGTCGAGCTCCGGGCCTGCTGTCCGAACGACGAGACCGCAGCCCAATGTTGGGCCGTCGACCTTCCGCTTCCGGCCTTCGGCGGAGAACCCGCGCACGGGGCGGCTCTGCTCCGCAAGCTCGTCGGAAGGTCCAAGCTCAGGGTGGTTGGCGTGCAAAGTCGACTCGCGTGCGCCGGCATACTGAATGCGCGACAGGCCGTTGGCCAGAACAAGCTTGCGGTCGACCTCGAGCTCTTCGAGGAGTTGATCATCGCGGCGCACCAACTCCACGGAGGACCGTTACTGGTCATCTGCGGGATGATCGGCGGCATTCGTGACTATTCGTCCCGCCTTCGTCGCGTTGACCACGAGCGTGTGGACAACCTGCCTGGGCGCCGCGGCCAGCGTCGATACGCAGTCGAAGGGCTAGGAGAGATTCGTTTCGAGGTGGACGCCGACGCCCGCCATCTACCCGTGGCTTTGGCATCGATCGTCGGGAAGTACCTCCGAGAGATTTGCATGCTCCGGATCGGCGAGTTCTATCGTCGCGACGTTCCGGGATTGCGGCTCGCGAGCGGCTATCACGATCCAGTGACCAGTCGGTTCATCGAAGAAACCCAACCTTCACGCCGCCAACTGGGGATTGTGAGCGATTGCTTTCGGCGTCACGCATGAGGTCTGTGATAGAAAGCTCCCATGAGCGACCGTGACTCGGTGCCCCGGTGGGTGCTATGGCTCGTTGCGTTGGTGGGCGCGGGCTGGCTCCTCTACACGCTCCGCGGAGTGCTTGCACCGGTCTTCTTCGCGTTTCTGATCGCGTACATGCTCGACCCGCTCGTCGATCGCGTCGAGGGGATCCCGTTTCTGCGGAACACCTCGATCGCGCGTGGGGTCGGGATCGCAGTCCTCCTGCTGGGTGTTTTCGCGGTCACCGCTGTGCTTCTGCTCGTCGTTGCGCCCATGGTGTTCGAGCAGATTTCGGGTTTCGTGCGGGGGCTTCCCGCGTTGCTCGAACGGAGTCGGGCCGCGTGGGCGCCAGTTCTCGCCGAGTACGGGCTGACCCTGCCCACGTCGGTCGGGGAGGCCCTCGAGGATTTGCAGCTCGACGTCCAAGAGGTGGTCGCGAAGAGCTACACGCCGGTTTCGGCGGCAGTGAAATGGCTTCTGGGCGGCACCGCTTCTGCCGTGGGTGCGATGGTTGCCGCGTTGATCGTGCCTGTCTTCGCCTTTTATCTCACATATGACTTCGACAACATCGTCGCGAGGATTGCCAAGCTCATCCCGCCTCGCCATCGACCGGAGACGTATTCGTTCTTTGGCGACGTCGACACGGTGTTGGGTCAGTTTTTCCGGGGCCAGTTCACGGTCATGGCGATCCTCGCCGTTCTTTACAGCCTCGGGTACGGGCTGATCGGCGTCCCACTGGCGCTTCCAATCGGGATCATGGCAGGCCTTCTTTCATTCATTCCGTACGTCGGGAGCCTTACGGCATTAGGCGCCGCGTTGCTCATGACCGCGCTCGATTGGCAGGGCTGGACGCAAGTGCTCTGGGTCACCGGCGTCCACTTCACCATTCAGGGTCTCGAGGGTTTCGTGATCACACCGAAGATCATGGGTGACACCGTCGGGATATCGGCCATTGCGGTCTTGTTCGCGTTGTTGGTGGGTGGCGAGCTCCTCGGGTTCACGGGTGTCTTACTCGCCGTCCCCACGGCCGCAGTGGTCAAGGTCTTCGTTGAGCACGTCGGTGTCCGGTATCGGAGCTCCGAGTTTTTCGTCGGCCCGGGCGGAGCCTCTACAGACGTTTCGGAAGACTAGAAACGTCGAGCGTAAGGGTGATCAGAGCCCCGTCGACGTGGATTTGCGCGGATCGCGCCAAGTCGACCAAGTAGGGCTCGACCGTGTCCGGCGGAGCTTCCAGCCAGACCTCCATCAGCGCTGCGTCGCGTCGCGCGACCTCGGAGTCAGTGACCTCGAGCACCACCGTGAGTGCCGTGGGAGTCTTGGCCCGGGTGGTGAGCCCGAGGCCTTCCACACCAGCTAACGCCGAAGCTCGGTCGCCGATCGCGCCGACTCGCTCGAACGCAGATTGCCAGCGGGGTGGGGCGACGAACACACCCACGATGGCTGCACCAACCGACACGCGCGACCAGATATCGCGAAACCGGGTTTCTTCGACCAGCGGAGGGACCACACCGCGCTCGACGGCCATGAATTCGGCGACCGTGGCGGTGGACCCGGTGACGACGGTGCGGTCGTCGACCTGCGCCAGCGCGCTTTGGCCATCGCGACTTCTGAGCAGCGGTCCTGTGGGGGTTGCGACCCGGTCGATCGCGCCGCCTCGTGCCTCGACCAGGGTCCGGTAGCATTCCGCAAGTGTCTCCGCGTCGGCGGTTCGACCGCGAAGCAGCAGTCCAAACGACTGGAAAGGCTCACCCTCTGGCCCACCCACCCAGACGGTTGCATCGTCGAGTGCGGTGAGTGGGACCAGTCCGCACCGCACTTCGATCTCGCTCAGCCGTTCTGTCGGGACGAACCAGTCGAAAAGTGCGCGGGCGGACTCGCTATCCGCCAGTGCCGCAGCGTCGATCCGAAGCACGGCACGGGCCGTCTTGGGAAGCTCGTGAAGAGCCCGTTCCGCCCGCGATGTTCTCCCGTGCTGGATGATCGCGTACAATAGGAGGACAGTCGCAATCGCGGCCGCCCCTGCCACTTTCGTCGATCGAGACACACGCCGAGCGTAGGAAGTTCTTTTCACCAAGCAAGCGCTCGTGCTAACGCGTGCCCATGCCATGGCGCCGTATGCGGCTTCGCAACGCCGAGGTGTTAGCTCGCTGCGACGACCAGGGGGAGCTTGCCTCGAGCGGAGGTCGAGTTGAAATCCGCTACAAACCCAACGATGGGCGAGCGTACTTTGCCGGCGTCTCCAATCTGAGCCCAACCGCCGGTCCCGTCCAGATCGAGCCGGACTCGTTCTGCAGCGATGCCGAGCCCGTCAAGCAAGGGCAGAAGCCTTCCAAAAAGAAAGCCGAGACCGTGCATGCGCCCGAGAAACCGGAGAGTGGCGAGCTTCTGGTCTACGCCGACGGAGCGTGCAGCGGGAACCCAGGCCCCGCTGGGGTAGGGGTGGTGGCGCTCTGGGACGACAAACGCCGTGAGCTCAGCGAGTACATCGGCGACGCCACGAACAACATCGCCGAGCTCACTGGTGTCCTCCGCGCGCTCCAGTTGGCGCATGAGCTCGGCAAACCGCTTCGCTTGTACACGGACTCCAAGTACGCGATGGGTGTGCTGACTCAGGGTTGGAAAGCCAAGGCAAACAAAGAGCTCATCGCGGAGATACGAGAGTGGCTCGAGGGTCAACCCGACACGCAGCTGTTTCACGTGCGTGGCCATCAGGGGGTGGCACTCAACGAAGTGGCGGACGAGCTTGCCGTGGAGGCTGTGAAGAATCGCGCGTCTAAGGGCTGGGTTTCTCGCTGAGCCGACGGGCAACCTCTTTCAGCGGAACGAGCTCGTAGCCCGCCCCTTGGATCATGCCGATCACAGTGCGTATCACCGAGACCTTCTCGGTTGCCGGCCTCTTTAGATCCGGTCGATGGGGTGCGAGGGCTTGCAGGCCGTCTAGCTCGACGTCGGCGACGTCGAATCCATGAAGCTCCACGTGGATCAGGTCCTGTCCCAGCATCTGCCGGGTCAGCGCTCTCGCACCCCTATCGCCCCAAAGCACGAGTGAAGTGCCAATGTAGGGGAGGCCCCAGGGTGTGACTCCGATCGGAATCTCGAGGAGACCAGCCCCTTTGCGCCAGTACGGTCGTCCTACTCGATAGGGTTGCTTCGAGGACCGTAAAACCATTGGCGTATCGATGATGCTATGGCTTCGTCGACGCCTAAGCGCCATCAAGCCGAGCATGGACACTTTCGTTGCGTAGTAGCTCGGGCAGGGAAAGACGCTCGAATCGTACTCTGCTCCCGACACTTCGAGTGCATCGAACATCGTGTCGCTGATAGTATAGCCGGGAGCCCGAAAGCCCACAGGACGAGAGCCGCACACTTCGCGAATGGCCGATGCCCCAAGCTCGATGTCTTCACGAATGTCTCCGGCGGATCGGCGAGTCAGATCGTAGTGGTGATGAAACGAGTGGTTTCCGATCTCGTGACCCGACTCGTGCAGAGACGCGATGCGGTCTCGATTGTGCGCGCGGTCGAGGTCGGAGCCGATCGCAAAGAACGTGGCGCGGATCGACTCCTCATCGAAGAGTTCGACCAATCGTGGGACGCAGCGGTCGTAGACGGCATGCAGTGCCGGGCCTTCCGGGATCTCGACACCGTGAACAGCGCCGTAGCAACCCACCTCATCCAAGTCGACCGATATCGATGCCAGTTTTCGCTTCACCTCTTGATCCGAATTGCGATGAATAGTTTAGCGAGGTTTCTCAGAACGTTGGGTACGCGCCACACCAATCCCACCGTCGGAGGGCGCTTTTCGAGCACGCGCACCGGAATCTCGCGAACGTCGAGCCCGGCACGCTCGGCGCGAATCACGAGCTCCGAGGCGAACAGATCTCGATCGACGACGCAGATTCGTGCGATGGGTTGGAGCTTGTGCCGTCGGAACGCTTTGAGCCCGTGAGTGTCGGTCCCCCGGAAGCCGAGCGTCAGACGCAAGAGGCCGTTGATGACGCGAGTCCCGAGTCGGCGGATGAAGGGTCGTTCGTCGCTAGCTCCCCTCATGGCCTTCGAGCCAACGACCAGGTCGACCGGCTCCGTTTCGAGCATGTGGACCGACCGCGTGAGAAAATCGATATCGCAAAGATCGATCTCTTCGCAAATGACGATCTCGCCTTTTGCATCGAGGATCCCGTCGCGGAGAGCCTTGCCGTAGTTGGGTTCGGCGGCGTGTCGAGAACGGACTTGCCCGAATCGCTCGCCGAGCTCCGCGGCCACTTCCACGGTTTCGTCCGTTGACCCGTTTTCGGCGATGATGATCTCGTACGGCTTCCCGAAATCACTGAGCCGATCTACCAAGTCCAGGATTGCGGCGTGGAGAAGTGCCTCCTCGTTGTACACGGGGATGACGATGGAGACGTACGGTTCGGCGCGTGACTCGACCAAGGCAGGCGCGGCAATGTCTTACGCACACAGCCCGACGTCAAGCTAAGTGGCAGACAATCGCGTGGGCGCGGTCGAGCGTCACGGGGAGCGGCCCAAGGCATGGTGGGAGGGCGGCGGTCTGGCCTTGCGGGATATTGAGCTCGGTGTCGTCGCTTCGAACCGTGACGCGCCCTGCGAGCACCGTCAGCGAACGCAGATTATGGCTCGAGGGCAGAGTGGTTTCTCCGCTGCCGGCCAACCGTTTCACGCGAAAAATGGCGGAACGAAGCGGCCTCTCCCCGGAGATCAGAGGCTCGAGAACGGCCTTCCCGTCGATGGCGGCCGGGCCTGCACGGTGGCGAATGGTCTCGAGAAGTGAGTCTCCTCGTGGGGCCTGCCATCGCGTGACGTCGAGTGCGCGCGGTAAGTGAAGAGCGCGTGGCGCTCCTGAGGGATCCGGTTTCCCGTTGGGATCGTATCGACGATTCCAGTCCCAGTAGCGGTAGGTGACTCCGCGCTTCCCGGGAGATACGCGTTGTGGCTCGAGCAGCATGACACCTCGTCCGACCGCGTGTGGTGTCCCGGGCTCGATGACGAACACGTCGCCGATGCAGACTGGGACAAACCGTAGCAGCGCCCCTACGTCATCTTCGTTGTCGATCGCTTCCTGAACGGTTTCGCGCGACACACCCTCTCGGAATCCGAGATAGAGACCGGAATTCGACGCCGCATCGATGATGTACCAGGCCTCCGGCTTTCCACTCTCATCGGCGCCCAACGCCGGATCCGAGTCTTCGGGATGGATCTGAACCGAAAGATCGTCGGCAGCGTCGAGGAGCTTGACGAGCAGAGCCGTCGACCCGAGGGGGGACTCTCCTCCGAGCAGAGCGGACGGGTCGGACCGTAAAACTTCATCAAGAGTCGGCCCGTCGATGAGTCGGCTCGGAAAGTCTGGCTCGACCGAGAGCTCCCATGCCTCGCCCACCACGTCCGCGTGGACCAGCCCGAGCTCACCTTTCAAATCGCGGACGATCCGAGTGCCGCCCCAGGGAGTCCGTCCCGGCGGCGTGAAATTGTCTGGACGCAGCAGAAGAGGCTTCCGCCAGTTTCTTGGACCTACTTTATCCCACATGTAAGGTGACCCTGAATCCTAATGGTAGCGCCCAAGGGAGGTTTGAGATGGGCTATTTGGGCAAGGAACGCCGAATTCATCGTATCTTCGTGACTCGCAACAGCGAATATCACGTTCGCCGGAACGTTTGTGTGGGGGTCCGGGACCGCCGGAGCGGGGAATGGCTGGCAGGCCATTTGGCGCTTCGAAGCACGGTTTCGGGAGGGCTGAAGTTTCACGACAGCGGAGGGATCAGCGCCTCGGAAGGGCTGCCTACGGTTGGCGAGTCGCTCTTCTTCATCGCAGCAGGTCGTGACTTGATCACGAGCCCCGTCCTCAACGTCGAACGACCGGCGCGGCAGGTAGTTTACAACTACCCGATGTAAGCATCGGGAAAAGCGGGGTGCTATATCCCGGAGGGTGTCGTCCGAGTTGAGAACCATTCGTGTCGTGGCCGCCCTCGTGGAGCGTGACGGGCGCTACCTGATCACCCAGCGCCGCGAAACGGCAGTGCTCCCATTGCTTTGGGACTTCCCTGGCGGCCGCGTCGAGGACGGCGAGACCGATGAGGCAGCGCTCGCCCGGGAGGTGATGGAGCGTCTTGGGGTGAGCGTCCAAGTCCGCCAGCTGATCTCGTTCGTCAACCACCCGTACGAGAAGTACGCGGTCGACCTCTACTTGTACGAGTGCGTGCTTCAAAGCGACCCCCTCAGTTGTCGCGCCGTCAAAGACTACGCGTGGGTCACCTCGGAAGAGATGGAAAAGTTCTCCTTCACCCCCGTCGACGAAGCCTCAATGAGCAAACTCCTCGGCGAAGCATAGTGCGTCGCACCCACCGCCCCCCTACAAGACGTAATGTGCGAGAGATTTTCGCTTGTGGTCGAGCGCCCCCGCAGAGAGCGACTGAGAGGTACTAATGTACCTCGCAGGGAGCGAACGAGGAGGTAAGCCGACCACAAGCGAAAAGATCCGCACATTACACGTCGTAGAACATTGGGGGGCGCTGTCGGACAAACCGAAGCGCCAGGTCACGTGCCTCGTCCGAAAGCTCTTCGAATTGGATGCCCATTCCAGGCTCGGATTCTGACGCGAAATCCAGAGGATCGCGTACGAAACGCACGTACCCATCGCACTCGAACTCGAAGCCACCGGGTAGGGTGACGAGCATCGATACGGAGATGTCCTTGGCAAGTGCTTCGTAGGTGGCCAGGAAGACTCCGCCATGGGCGATCTCGCCGGTAAACCCGACGTAGAAGTTCGATTGGGTCGTGGCGCCAAGATTGGCTTCGATGCGGCGACGTTCACCGCTTGGCACGGGGGCTGGCGGAGGCAGCATCGACGTCGGGATGGCGGCCGCCGTCGGTGGCCCTGAAGGTGGCGGTGACGATATCGGGGCTCTTGTCGAGGGTCTGTTCGACACGGGGCGATCCAATGAGCGTACGCTTGGTGGCTTCAAAAGGGGCGGCGAGATTGCTGCTCCCGACAAGGGCCTCCTCGAGACAGGGCGATCCAAAGGGTGCACGCTCGCGGGTGGTCGGCTCGACCCTTGTGCCGGTGCGGGCGAGGAACCCTCAGGCCGCGCGCTCGGCCTGTTGGTAAGCGGAAACAGCATGCTGACGACGTCGGCGATGTTTTCCGTCGCGGTCAGGACACCATCGTACTGGCTCTTGACGTCTTGGAGGAGCGCCAGTGTCTGGCTCAGCGTCCCCAGTGCGCTTTTCACGCCGGCCTTGCCGTCCGGTTCGGTCGACGCGTGCTCCGCTTCGAAGAGCGCCCCGATCGCCTGCGCGACGTTCTGGGTGATCGCGAGGACTTCGTCTGGAACGTCGGTTTCCTGTTGCAGTACCTCGAGTGCTTTGCCAAGCGATTCGCGAGCGTTCCGCGCGTCGTCCGCCCCTGAGTAACCCATCGTCGATCTTTCCCCGCTTGCCTCGCTCTCAGGATACCGGGAGTGGTCCCTGGGTCAAAGCTCCTTGATGAATACGATCCGCGACCGCCCGGGGCCTGCGTAGTCGGGGACTTCGGTGCTTTCGAAGCCCATCGACTCGTGAAATCGGACCGGCCCTTCATGGCCCTCAGCCGCGAGGGACTTGATGCGCTTCATCCCCGCGGCCCTGCAGCGCTCGGTGAATTGCTCGTATAGCCTCTTCCCGACGCTTCGCCGACGGTGATCGGGGTGAATCCCCACCAGGTGGACGTATCCGCTGGCAGCGGGGGCAGGAACCATCACACCCAAGAGAAAACCGATCACTTGCCCGTCCTGTTCGGCGACGAGGGCGTGCTCGCCGAACTCGTAAAAAAACATCGGATCGGCACGTCGCCCCGCGGGCCCACCCCACCACTGGTCGAGCACCGAGATGATATAGTCGAAATCGACTTTGGTAAGACCCCTGATCTCCATGACCCGGGGGAGCGGTTATCACGAACACGACAAAAACGCACGAGCCCGATGGTGGCAACTAGGCCGCGCCAGGTAATGTCGGCCGAAAGATGTAGCCCTGCTGTTGCACGACGCACACTCGGTTCGGCCCGGCGACCCTTGCTCGCGCGACCGCGATACTCGCAGCGTCTAGCAATTCGCTATGCGTGCGTACGTTCGCACTGGGGTACAAGCCGACTCCAATCGAAATTTGAAGATTTATGCTTTCGCCCGCCACATCGAACGGCTTGAAGGCTACTTCCGTAACGATGCGGTCGGCGAGAGTCAATGCGCGTGCCGGGCTCGTGTTGCCCATCAAAAGACCGAACTCTGCTGTGCGAAACTGCGTCGCGGTGTCCGTCTCGCGAATCGTGCGCTCCAGCCGTTCCGAGACTCCGTCGAGAACTTCGGTCGCGAAATCTGGGCCCCGCTCTTCGGCGAGCTTACGGAATTCGTCAACGGCAATGATGCAACAAGCTAGAGGTTCCAGGTGTCGCTGCGCGGTCTCGAATGCTCCTTCTAGACTCCTGTGGAAATGGCGATGGTCGGGCAGAGCCCTCAGCTGTTCGTGCATGGACGTATATCGGAGCTTGCTTCGAGCGACTCGCACGTCGTCGTGGGCGCGCTTGACGCGCAGCATGTTCTCGACGCTCGCCACGAGCTCTGCGTCTTCGAGCGGCTTCGCAATCTGGTCGTCTGCATCGGTTCGAAGACCCTGCACCCGCCCGCCACGATCGTCAGGAGCTGTCAACAGGATGACCGGCAGGAATCGGTCCTCGGCGATGGTCTTCACGACTCGGCACGCGCCGATTCCGCCGAGCCCTGGCATTCCTACGTCGAGAACCAACAGGTCGACGGAACGTGCGCGAACCGCGTCGACAGCCTTCTGACCGCCGTAGACGGGCACGACCTCCAGGCCACGGGCCCGAAGCAATCTGGCGATGTGATCACACGTGGCTCGATCGTCGTCGGCAACGACTACAAGCGCCGTTGGAAATGGTCGAGCGTCAACCACCTCCACAGCGTAGCGGAACGATAGATGATCCGCGACTCTTCCCGTCGAGTTTCCCCTCGACCATTAGACGTCTATACTGGCAATCAAGAAACCGCAAGGACGCCAGGCCTGAATGGAGCTCAAGCAGCAACTCAAACTGACGCAGCAACTGATCATGACGCCGCAATTGCAGCAGGCGATCAAGCTGCTGCAGATGTCGAGGATGGAGCTCAGCGAGCTCGTGCAGGAGGAGTTGCTCGAAAATCCCATGCTGGAGGAAGGTGCCGAAGCGCGTGACTCTCGAACCTCGCCTTCGGAAGAGATGGAATCCGCTCCACTAGAGCCGGGCGAGGTCAAGAAGGCTGAGATCGACTGGGAGCGCTATGTCGAGAACTACACCCAGCAAGCTCCCATGCCCTCGATGCGTCGCAACGACGACGACATGCCGGGTCTCGAGTCGACTCTATCGATCGCCGAAGACCTGACCGATCATCTAGGGTGGCAACTTCGAATGGGCGAGTTCATGGACGACGAGAGACGCTTTGCCGCGCTCGTCATCGGTAACCTGGACGACAACGGCTACCTCAAGATCGACGGAGTGGAAGAGCGCGAGGTCGTTCCTCGTCTCTCGGCAGAGGCAGGGTTGGACCCAGAGGACGCCGAAGAGGTCCTCAAGATGATCCAGCAATTCGATCCGATCGCGGTTGCGGCCAGATCGCTCGAAGAATGCCTCACCATCCAGGCCAAGCACCACGGAATGGACGACTTGGTCCTCACCGTGATTGCTGACCATCTGCACGATCTCGAAACGAGGCGTTATCCGGCGATAGCCAAGACGCTCGATTGCCCGCTCGAAGAGGTGTACGACGTTGCGCAGATCATTGCGGAGCTCGAACCGCGTCCAGCGAGTCGCTTTCAGACCGAAGAGCCGCGCTACATCGTTCCCGATGTCTACGTCCACCGGGTGGGCGACGAGTACTTCGTGGTCACCAACGACGACGGGATGCCCAAGCTCAAGATCAGCGGTTTTTATCGATCGGCCATGGCCGGCAACCCGAAGGCAAAAGAGTACATTCAGGATAAGCTCCGGAGCGCCCAATGGCTGATTCGAAGCATCGATCAGCGCCGGAAGACCATCGTTCGGGTGACGGAATGCATCGTCGAGAAGCAACAGGACTTTTTCGAGAAAGGCATCGAACATCTCAAGCCGATGATCTTGCGCGATATCGCCGAAACGGTCGGCATGCACGAGAGCACGATTTCTCGAGTAACCAGCAACAAATACGTCCATACGTCCAGGGGCACGTTCGAGTTGAAGTACTTTTTCAACAGCGCCATAAGGCGGGACCATCACACCGATATCGCCTCGGAAAGTGTGAAACAGGCGATCAAGAACATCATCGGGGATGAGGACGAGAAAGCCCCATTGTCAGATCAGCGAATCGTTGAAATACTAGCTCAAGACGACATCAGGATTGCCCGTCGGACGGTTGCGAAGTACCGTGAGATGCTCGGCATTTTGAGTTCGTCGAAACGCAAAAAATACTTTTAGACGATGGAGGTTCGATGCGTATCAGCTACTCATTTCGCAACATGGAGTCCTCGGACGGAGTCAAAAATTACGCATCGGAGAAAATAGCCAAGATCCAAAAGTACATGAGAGCTCCGCTTCACGCCGAGGTGACCTTTTCGATGGAGCGACGTTTCCATCGGGTTGATCTGACATTGACCGGGGACGGCCATCAGTACGCGGGCCACGGCCAGTCGGAAGACATGTACGCCACCATCGACCTCGTCATAGACAAAATCGATCGGCAAGTGCGTGAGATGAAAGCAACGGAGACCCACCGCAGAAGGAATAGCGGAGAGTCCGTGCGTAACGTCAAGGGCTGACCCGACGGGCCAACCCGCGTTGCGTTCAGCCGGAGGGTGCGGTATCGCCTGCCCTCGATGTTGGCCAATCTGCTTCATCCCGAGCGAGTGAGCATTGCCCTGACGGCTTCCGACAAAGAAGCCGCGCTGCGAGCCGCTGCCGCTTTGCTCGTGATGCCCGAACGGAATGCGAACGAAGAGAGCGTGTATGACGTGTTGATGGAGCGGGAGCGTCTCGCGAGCACGGGAGTGGGAAGCGGCGTTGCGATTCCCCACGGCCGCTTCGATGGAGTGGACGAGCTTCGAGCGGCCGTGGCCGTCTGTGCGGATGGAGTCGACTTCGACGCGGTAGATGGTCTCCCCGTGACCATCCTGGTTGCAATCGTCGGGCCGCGATCGATGCCACAGAAGCATCTGGCCGCATTGGCCGGGGTGTCTCGCGTGCTCCGAAATGACGCGGTTCGCGAAGGGCTGATCGCTGCGAGCGACAACGCTGAAGCATACCGCCTTCTCGTTGAATTCTGACTAGACCGCTTTGGAGTCGACTTGACCCGCCCTCGAGGCCCCAGAGCGGTCTAGCAGACACCAGCGGGTCACTCGCGTATGATGTGAGCGTGACCCAACCCTCTTCTCCGCGACGCGCCGGCGACCTGGCCAGCATGCGCGTCGAACGCGGTATCACGGTCGCGCACTTGCTTGGCGAGCCTCGGTTGAGCGCGATGATGAAGCTCGTTGCGGGAAACGATGGTGTGAACCGTATGCTGAATCACCCCCGCGTCCAGAAGCCCGGTCTCGCATTGGTGGGCCATACTCATGGAGTCGTTCCGGCGCGTGTTCAGATTTTGGGGGAGACCGAGATCACGTACCTCGAAGGATTGTCGCCTGACGAGCAGGTGCGCAGGGCGGCCGGGCTCTTCGAGATTGGCCTCTCGCTCGTGGTAGTGACTCGCGGCGTGGAGCCTCCTGCCGCACTCTTGCAAGCCGCGCAGGAGACGGCCACGCCGCTCGTCGTCGCAGAGCTACGGTCGAGCCGCACGATTCAGGCGATCCACGCAGTCCTGGACTCGCTCCTTGCGCCCTCCGAGACTCGTCAGGGCGTCTTGATGGATGTCCACGGCATCGGAACCCTACTGTTGGGTCCTAGCGGTATCGGCAAGAGCGAATGTGCACTTTTCCTGGTTGAGCGCGGCCATCGATTGGTCGCCGACGATCAGGTGATCTTGTCGTTGCTACCCTCCGAGCAAATCGTCGGGCGGGCCCCTCCATTGCTGCGCAATCATCTCGAGCTCCGCGGTATCGGGATCATCAACGTTCGCGACTTATTCGGGGCGAACGCCGTGCGCGCCGAAAAGACCGTCCAACTCGTCGTCGAGCTGTGCCCTTGGGACTCAGAGGAGCCGTTCGACCGCTTGGGGCTCGATGATTCGGCGCTGGAGATCCTCGGCTTGTCGATTTCAATGCTGCGGATTCCCGTGCGCCCAGGGCGCAACATGGCGGTGATCCTCGAAGTCGCTGCGCGCAATCACATCCTCAAGGCCGCTGGGCAGCATGGCGCGCAGAAGTTCATCGAAAGCCTCATGGAAGAGGTCGAAGATCCGGATACCGGACACGAGCCATGACCGAACAACTCCACATCGTCGTCGTGACGGGACTCTCGGGGGCGGGTCGAAGCACGGCGCTCAGGGTGTTGGAGGACGCTGGTTTTTTCTGCGTGGACAATCTCCCGCCGGCGCTCGTCCAGGAGCTCCTCACGCTCATTGGGCGCGACGGAAACCTCGAGCGGGTAGGGCTCGGGATCGACGTTCGAACTGGGGCGTTCTTGAGCGGCGTCGAAGAGACGCTTCAAGCGCTCGAAGATTCCGGCCAGCGCGTGGAGGTGGTCTTCCTCGATTGCTCCGACGACGTCTTGGTGCGCCGCTTCAGTGAAACGCGGCGCCCGCATGCCTTGGCTCCTACGGGCGACTTGCAAGCCGCGATCAGCAGCGAACGACAACGGCTTGCCGGCCTTCGTGACCGCGCTGATGTCGTGATCGATACGACGGAGCTCAGTGTCCACGACCTCAGGCGTCGCCTAATCGAGTACATCGGTCGCGATCCGACCGGCGCATCGATGGTAGTTCGACTGGTTTCGTTCGGGTTCAAGTACGGAATCCCCACGCACGCGGATTTGGTCTTCGATCTACGCTTTCTCCCGAATCCCCACTTCGTCGACACCCTTCGACCACAAACGGGCATGGACCCAGACGTGGCCACCTACGTATTGGAGGCAGCCGAAACGCGCGAGCTTCTTTTGCATCTGGGACCGTTGCTCGACTATGCGTTGCCCCGGTATGCGCTTGAGGGGAAGGCGTACTTGACGATTGCGCTTGGCTGTACAGGTGGGCGGCATCGGTCGGTCGCGTTGGCGGAAGAGCTCGGTCGTCAGCTGAAGAACAAGCATGAAGTGGTGGTTTCCCATCGCGACGTGGATCGAGCCGGCTCGTGAGCGGTGCCTTCGTTGCAACGGTTGAGGTTCCAAACAGGCTCGGCCTCCATGCGCGGGCTGCGGCGAAGCTCGTCGACCTCGCCAACCGTTACGAGGCTCATATCGAAGTGAGTAAGGACGGACAGGTTGCCGACGCGAAGAGCATCATGGGAGTTCTGCTGTTGTGCGGGCGGCGCGGCGCCAAGCTCACGATTCGGGCGCTCGGCGCCGATGCCGAGGACGCACTCGAGGCCCTTTGCGACCTCGTGACCAAGGGGTTCGGAGAGGCGTAGTGACTCGTCCAGCTCGAATCAGGGGTATCGCTGCTTCGATCGGGGTCGGGGTGGGTCCCGCGCGGCTGTCGGTTTGGGGACGCCGGGGGCTTACGCACCGTCGCATTTCGGATGACGAAGTGGCGGAGGAGCTGAGCCGGTTCGAACGTGCCGTTGCCGCGTCGCGGGATGAAATCGAGCTCGCCAAACAGGAGCTCACCCAACAACACGGGTCGGCGTACGCCCCGATTTTGGATGTGTATCTATTGATGCACACGGATGCTCTCTTGATCGACGCAATTGCGAATGAGATTCGTAGCGACAAGATCAATGCGCAGTGGGCCCTTGGCCGCGTCGTCGAACGGCTCAAAGGGCCACTCCTCAACGACGCGTCGTCGTACTTCCGGGAACGAGCGAGAGATATCGACCACGTCAAAGAGCATCTACTCCGCCACCTCTCAGGGGAGGGTCGCGGCGAGACGCCCGCGTGCAGCCCTGCGGTTCTAGTCGCGCACGACCTGACGCCCGCCGACGCGGTTCACATGCTGGCGCCGCCCACCGTGGGCCTCGTTACCGAGATGGGTGGCCCGAATAGTCACACGGCGATCTTGGCACGAACGTTTGGGGTTCCAGCCGTAGTAGGGACCGGCCCGCTTCCAGTGACGGTCGCCGAGGATGAAATGATTGTCGTAGACGGTTTCTCCGGAGACGTTACGATCGGCGCGCCCCTCGACGAACAGCGCGTCGCGGAGACACGCAGAGATCGCTTTATCTCGTTTCTCCAATCTGAGCGCTCCACCAATGCCGTCACGCGCGATGGGGTTTCGATCTCGGTAGCAGCGAACATCGAATTACCGAGCGAGATCGAAGCCGCGATCGAGAGCGGCGCCGAGGGCATCGGCCTCTACCGGACGGAGTTCATGTGCCTCGACCGCTCGGAACCCCCAACGGAGGAGGAACAAGTCGAGCTCTATCGGGTGGTCGTGACGGCGGTCGCACCGAAATCCGTGATCTTCCGAACGTTCGATTGGCGAGGTGACAAACGGCTTCGCACGTCCCGTAAAACGGCTTCGTCGCCACGGGGCAGTACGTCCCAAGACCGCCAACTCGGCTGGTTGAAGACCCAGATCAGGGCCATCTTTCGAGCCAGCACTGAGGGATCGGTGGCGCTGATGTTTCCGATGGTCGCGACTCTCGAGGATCTCGAAAAAGCCCGCTCGTTGGTGGACGAGTGCAGGGGTGAGCTCGAGGACGACGGCACGCGTCTGGCGTCTCTTCCGATCGGAATGATGGTCGAGGTTCCATCCGCAGCGCTTCTGGCGGAGCAGTTCGCAGCGCGCGCCGACTTCTTTGCCGTGGGGACTAACGATCTCGTTCAATACACCCTCGGACTCGATCGCGACGATCATCGAATGGCCGCGGCCGCCGATCCGTTGGACCCCGCCGTATTGCGGTTGCTGAGCCAGACGATCATCGCCGCCAGTAACGCCGAGATTCCGTGTTCGATGTGTGGCGACATGGCCACCGACCCCGTTGGGCTCGGCCTAGCGCTCGGGCTCGGATATCGGAAGGTTTCCGTGCCAGCAAGCGTGGTGCCTTTGGCGCGAGCAGTCATTCGCAATCTCGACCTCGCAACCACGACCGAAGCCGCCGCAGAGGCGCTCGGCTGCGCATCCTCGAAGGAGGTCCGCGCCCTAGCGCTCGACCGCTTCGGCCAAGAGCTCGGAACACTATGGTAGGCGATAGCGTGGGGGCGGTGGGGCGGGACAAACTGACGGGCCATAGGCCCGACCGGGATCAAACGCTACCTACTGAGAGGCCTCACCATTGCCTCGAGCTCGCCCTCACTCCGGTAGCCCGTGACACGCTCCAGCTCGTAGCCTTCGCTGTTGTACAAGATGTAGGTCGGGACGATTTCGATCCTGCCTAGTGAGCTCTGTCCATTTTCGACCTTGCCATAGGGATTGGACCCGACGACGAACGGAGGGTCGAGGGCATGGGCCCACGCTTCTACCAATTGCGTCGCTCGGGGTTCGGCCGCGACCCCGATCACGAGTACCTCGGGATGCTGTTGTACGAAGGGCCGAAGCGCTTTTAGGGACGCCTGACTCACCATATCGAAGGTCGCGAATACGAAGAGGAGCACAGGCGTCCCGCGGACGTCACTGAGTTCGAGCCAACGTCCATCCGACAGACGGATCCCGAGTTGCAAGCGAGGCCCTTGCGACTGGGACGCCGTCTCGACGCCCCTGGACGAATCGCCCGCGCAGCCGGTGGCCACTGCCAGTGCAATGCTGATTCCGCAGATGCCGGTTTTGAAGAGACTCCTCGTGTTCATTGCGGCTGGGTGGACAATATAGCAAGAACCCGAGGAAATGGATCCTATCGGTGAACGCTTGGAAGTGCTGCTCCGCGGCTGCGATTCAGCGCTGCGCCGCCGGCAGGATCCGGTCGACTTCATCCATCAATACGACGACCCCATTGACCAGGAGGTCGTCGGGTTGATAGCGGCGAGCCTTGCATTCGGCAATGCCGTGGCCGCAAGGCGCAGCGTCGAACGCGTGCTTTCAGCTCTTGGGGAAAGGCCAGCAACGACGATCGTGGAGGCCGACCAGGACGAGATCTTCGAACGGCTCCGAGGCTTCGTCCATCGAATCTATCGAGATGAACACCTTGCTGTGATGTTGGGGTGTGCCGCCGCTCTGATTGCCCGGCACGGGAGCCTAGGTCGGGCGTTTCTCGGTTTCTACGAAGGTGCGGGTGGCGATTTTCGCGAGTCGATGGCCCGCTTTGCCGATGCGCTTCGCTCCGATTCACGCTCGCGCAGTTTGCGGCATCTCGTCAGCGATCCTCGCGCAGGAAGCGCTTGTAAGCGACTCCTGCTCTACGCACGCTGGATGGTTCGCCCGGCCGACGGCGTTGACCTAGGGCTTTGGCCGATCGCCCCGTCGGAACTCGTGATCCCGGTCGACACGCACATTCATCGAATCAGCAGAAACCTGGGGCTTACCAAACGGCGGACTGCAACGTGGGCGACTGCGGAGGAAATCACCGCTGCGTTGCGGCGCTATGATCCCGACGACCCGGTCAAATACGACTTCGCGCTGTGTCATCTCGGCGTCTCGCGGCAGTGTCCGAGTCGGCCAGACCCAACCAAGTGCGAGCGCTGCGTGCTTCAGGACGTTTGCAGCGTGTGGACTCGCGGCGCCGAGACTTCAAAGGACGCGCGGATCAGCGCAAGAAGCCAGTGAGCTTCGGCTCTAGGGCCTGCAGGTCGGCAACACTTTCGACGTCGATGCCACGCTCGAGAGTATCCCCGGTGATCTGGAGGAGCTTGTAGTCTTGGAGCGCCTTGAGGGCGGTTTCGAGCTTGAGCTTCGAGAGCGATTCGCGCCTCTCGATTTCACCGGCGAGGTACATCTGCTGGCCGAGGGCAAGCGTGCGCTTGTACCAGTCCTTCTTGGGAATCGGGCCATCGATCACGATCTCCGCGCCGCGAAGTGCGAGAAGATAGCTCTCGAAGAACGTCTGTAGCATGAGGGCATATCGCTCGAGGCGCTGGCGGCGGACACCTTCCGTGGCCTGCACTTTCCCATCTCGGATCTCGATTTCGCCCGCGTCTTCCATGGCCTTCAGAGCATCGTCGAAGATCTGATCGAAAGTCGCATCGGTGCGGAAAATGAACTCGTGTTTGAAGAGTCGAGAGAGCTGCTGCACCCGGTCGTTGAGGCGAGGAATGTCGACCCATTCCTCTCGGTCCACCAAGAGCGCCGATGCGATCAGCGCGCTCGGAACGAAGAAATGAATGGTCGTGTTCTGATAGTACTCGAGGGCAATGCGGCGTTCGGAGTCGATCGTGTAGATCGGTTCGGTGCCAGTGTCGTGCGTGACGATTAGACGCGCGTCGATGAAGAGTCGAAGGGCTTCCTCGACTGTGTCCTCGCGAATACGGCCGTCGGCAATTCGGAGCTGGTTTGCGATTCGTGCACCCATCGTCGAAAGCGTCGACAGCAAATCCTCGCACGTCGCAATCAGGGCAGACCTCGTCATGCCTCGTTTCCGATGGCTCAACAGCGCCGTCGCTACGAGAGCGGCTGGGGTAACGATCGTAACCTCGTTGATCGAGTGCATCACCTTGTGGGCGAGGGCTCGGACTGCGGCGCGCTCTTGGTTGGGGCTGAGCTCTTCGATGCTATGAAGCCCGCTCGCCGACCGTTGAAGCGTGCTTTCGAGAAACTCGTCGAAGTCGATGATCTCTCCGAACTGCACGTAGAGCCGACCCCACTTCGAGCGAAGGATGCTCGAGCTCTTGAGGAGATCGCCCATGTTTTCCGACTGCTTCTCGCCGCCCCCGAGCTCATGCACGAAGGAGCGCTCTTCGATGATCCGTTCGTATCCGATCGAGATCGGGACGAGACACACTTTAGTCGCGGGAAGCTTCCTGGCGGATGCGAAAACCATCGAGAGCAGCCCGTACTTCGGCGGCAACGGCTTGCCTGTGCGCGAGCGTCCGCCCTCGAGGAAGAATTCGGTGGTGAACCCCTCGGCAAGGAGCTTGCGCATATACGCCTCGACGAGCGCAGGGTAGAGCCGGTCTCCCGTGAAGTCGCGGCGAATGAAGAACGCGCCGGCGTGCCTCAGCACTGGGCCCATCGGCCAGAAACTGAGGTTCTCCCCAGCAGCGATCAGCGGCGCCATGAGTGCGTTGCCATAGAGCAGGACACTGAGGATCAAGTAGTCGATGTGGCTCTTGTGGCTCGGCAGGAGGACGATGGACGAATCTCGCGCGGCACGGCGAACCCGCTCTAACCCTTCCTTGTCCACCACCACGCCGTCGTACATCCGGGCCCACACCCAGCTGAGGAACCGATACAACAGGTCGACGACGAAGGGGGCCTGCTTGGCGCACAAATGGCGCAGGTGTTTTCGGGCGATGCGCTCGGCCTTGGCCCGGGAGATCCCCTTGTGAGTCGCGTAGTTCTGAATTTCGGCCCGGACCCGCGGTCCTCGCAGAAGCTCCTCCTGGATCCGGGCAGTGGCCTTTTTCATCGGGCCTAGGACGACGGCTCGGTCTCTCTCCATGCGGCGGAGGAGGGCGTATCTGACCTTGTCCGCGGCCTGGCTGTCCGTGAGGTCCCCGTGTCGATCCAGGAAGGCCCTCAGGTCGAACGGCTCGCCCGAACGAAGCTTGGCGTTCCGGTAGTTGAGCAGGAACTGGCAAAAAACGCGGACGCGCCCTGGCCATTGGACCGGCCCAAACAGGAGGTCGAGCAAGCTCGGGCTCGCGCTGCCGGGCTGCTTGCTCCACACGAACGTCTGAGGAACCAAGAGAATCGGCTGCTCCGAGGAGCGCTGCTTGTGGACGAGCGTCTGAATGAGATCTACTTCGAGCTTTCGCCCACGTCTCGATTGGCGCCCGAGCTGGGGAGGCCGACGCAAGAAGAGGAGCGCGCTGTACCCATCGCCCACGGCGCGCTCGAGTGCTTCGGCCTCGGGGATCTGCCGGCGCAGACTGAGTCGCCGCTCGCCCTTGCCAAAAGGCTCGAGGATCCAGAGCCCGAGGTCGTTCACGAACCGGACCAGCGGCAGCCCGAACTTCTTGAGCAAGAAGTCGAGGCACAGGAAGTCGAGAAACGAGAGCGACCGCATCACGTAGACGACCACGCCCTTGCTCGCAGCCTCTCGAACGCCTCGGCTCCAGTTTTCATCCACTAGGATGTGGGAGAAGAACCGACGGTAGAGCCATCGCAGAAACGCATTGGGGGCGTATGGCGCAGGCGTCGGTGAGCGCCGCGCAAGCTCCGGCATATCGGTCATCGGACTGTCAGACACTAGCAGCGGCCCCGATGCGGTCGAGTATACACCGCGCCCCCACGCTAGCGCCTAGAACTGGGCCCTCACCAGGCGGCGCTGCCCTGGGCGGAGGTCGACTGTATAGCGCCGTTCCTTACCCCCGTACCGAACTACCACCTCGTAGTTTCCCGCGCTGAGCCGGGCGGCGACGCCGGCACCGAGCGTGCCGATCCGTTTCGAGCCCCGGTTGACGGTCACCATTCCCGTTCCCGAGCCTCCTCTCGCCTCAATTTGAACCTCGAGGACCCCTGTCTGAAAATCGACGCGGACAGGCGTAGCTTTTCCGGTCGTCACGATCACGTCGACCTGTTTCGAGGGGTTGTCTAGGGTGCCGTCCAGCCGAACAGTCGCGCGCCATTTCCCTGCTGGAACGGAGATGGCGGCTCGGCACGATCCGCCGGCGACCTCCCGACCATCGCGCTCGACCACGATCGTGCCACTGGCAGGCGTTCCGTTGGTTGTCACCGAGCAAGAGATCTGCCCGGTCTGTGCATCCGCCGACATGGGAGCCCATGAGAGGGCGGTTGCAGCGATCATGGGGCCGAGCACGCTCGCGGTGACCGCGACATGGCGGTGCCCAGCTGTTTGGGTAAAGATTCTCACCTGTTACCCTTTTAGCCCAATTCGAAGCCGCGATGGTCGGTCGATTGAAATCCAGGGTGAAAACCGGGCTTTCCGGACTTCACTATCGGGCTATGCCCGCTTGACACTGTAGGGGTCGGCGGCTACGAAACGCGCCCCGAAACAGGGGCTTAGGAGCGAATCATGGCCACCCAGAGTGCCAAAGCGTCAGAAATAGAGCGCAAGTGGTACGTCGTCGATGCGGCGGGACAACCGCTTGGGCGGCTTGCGTCCAAAGTGGCGCACGTCCTGCGGGGCAAGCATCGACCGGAATACACCCCGCACATCGACACTGGCGACTTCGTCATCATCACGAACGCGGCTCAGGTGCATCTCTCGGGCAAGAAGCGCACGGACAAGCAATACCACCGCCACTCTGGCTATCCTGGCGGACTCAAGTCCGAAAGCTATGGTCAACTCCTCGAGCGGAAACCTTCGTTCATCGTCGAGCGGGCCGTCAAAGGAATGCTACCTAAGAACAGCCTCGGCAGACAGATGTTCCGCAAACTAAAAGTATACCCGGAAGGGACCCACCCACACACGGCTCAGAAGCCTGAGCCCTTTCCGTATTGATCTCGAGAGATATTTTGCATGACACATTCTAAAGTCATCGACGGACGCCACTACGGCACAGGTAAGCGCAAGAACGCGATCGCTCGCGTTTTCTTGAGCTCGGGAGCGGGTACCGTGACCGTGAACGGTCGCACCTTCGAGAATTACTTCCCGCGCGAGATTCTTCGAATCGTCGCGATGCAACCATTCGCGACGCTTGCCAAGCAGGGTCAGTACGACGTCGAGGTGAACGTGATTGGCGGCGGGGTCTCTGCGCAAGCTCAAGCGGTTCGCCACGGCATCGCGAGGGCGCTCGTCGGTGTGGATGAAAGCAACAAGCCGGCCCTCAAGCGTGCTGGTTACCTGACGCGCGACGCCCGTAAGAAGGAGCGTAAGAAGCCAGGCCAGCCCGGCGCGCGCAAAAAGTTCCAGTACTCTAAGCGCTGAGACTTTCGATTTGCGATTTCGAGCCGCGGCGCCAGGTGTGTCGCGGCTTTTTTGCTTAAGTTTGGACCTCGATACGTAGACAATGGACCCACCACCCCGATGAGGAAGTCGACACAATGACCTCGAAGACAATACGCGTGATCGTCGTAGGCGGAACCGGATACACCGGAGCGGAGCTGTTGCGTCTCGTGCTCGGGCATCCGTCGATCGAGCTCGTGGCAGTCGTCGGTGACACGACGGCGGGGCGTTCGATTGCGGAGGTTCTTCCGGCTCTGCGAGGTGTCTTCGAAGGAACGGTCGAGCCGTTCGACGCCGATTCGATCGCGGCCCGCGCCGATGTTGCGTTCTGCGCGCTTCCGCACGCGGCGAGCGCAGAGGCCGTGAGCGCTTTGCGCCAGCGCGGCCTCAAGGTTTTCGATCTCTCGGCAGACCTTCGTTTCGACGACCAGGCCGTATACGAACGCCTGTACGGCGCGCATCCTGTTCCCGAGCTGTTGTCGGAGGCCGTCTACGGGCTCGTGGAGCTTCATCGCGAAGAGTTGAAAACGGCCGATCTCGTCGCGGTGCCCGGTTGCTATCCTACGGCCTCGACGCTCGCGCTTGCCCCTCTCGTAGAGGCGGGTCTCATTCGCACGGACGGAATCATCGTCGACGCCAAGTCGGGTGTTTCCGGCGCGGGGCGAGGCTTGTCGAACACGACGCACTATCCTGAAACCGCCGAAGGCGTTCGTGCGTACGAAGCAGGGGTGCATCGCCACGGTCCTGAGATCGAGCAGGAGCTGAGCCGCCTTGCGGGGGCTGCGATTCGGATCACCTTCGTTCCGCATCTCCTTCCCATGACGCGAGGCATTCTCGCGACCTGCTATGCCGAGGCCATCGGCCCCCGGTCGACCCCGGCGATCTGCACCGAAGCCGCACGCGTGCTGTACTCTGGCTCGCCGTCGGTACAGGTGCTCGACCCTGGGGCTCATCCCGACACGCTGTGGGTCCGCGGCTCGAACCGTGTGCACGTGGCGTACACCCAGGACCCTGGTACCGGAAAGATCATCGCGATGAGCGCGATCGACAACTTGGTCAAAGGCGCGGCCGGCCAGGCGCTGCAATGCCTGAACGTGCGCTTCGGCTTGGACGAGGGTGCAGGATTGGGCGCTCCAGCCGAGTGGCCGTGACCCGCGTCTTACACATCAGCGACCTTCATCTCGAGGACGGCTTTCCGGGCGTCCCTTGGACGAGCTTCGCCAACAAACGACTCGTGGGGCTGGCCAACTTGCAGCTTCGGCGGCGACGGCTTTTCGCTCGAGCTTCGCAGAAGGTTGATGCGCTGGCGGACTTCGCAAAAGACCAGAGGGTGGACCTCGTCGTCTGCACGGGCGACTACACAGCGCTCGGAACCCACGCCGAGATCGCGTACGCGAGGCGCGTGATCGAGCCGCTCACGCATGCTCCGCTAGGGTTCTTCACGGTTCCCGGAAATCATGATCTCTATCTCGAAGACACTGTGCGCGCGGGCTGGTTCGACGACCATTTCGGAGAGTTTCTGCGAACGGACCTCCCCGAGTGCGCCGTCGACGGACCATGGCCGCAAGTTCGGCTTCCGGTCGATGGATTAGCCCTCATTGCGGTCAACAGCGCGCGACCGAATCCGAAGCCCTCATTCTCGAACGGCCGTATCCCGGACGCGCAACTAGACGCGTTGGCACGCATCCTCGACGACCGGCGCGTTCGAGATCGCTTCATCATCATCGCGACTCATTACGCACCCCGACTGGAAAGCGGTCGAGCCGACAGACGTCATCATGGGCTCGAGAACGCTGACGCGTTTCTCCAGATCAGTGGTGCGGCGCAGCGAGGGCTGATCCTGCACGGGCATGTCCACTGGCGCTATCGCGTCCGGGTCGCGGAATCACGATTGCCGCTCTTCTGTGCGGGCAGCACGACGCATGAGGGTCGCGAAGGGCTCTGGGTGTTCGACGTCGAAGAGCATCGTGCGGTGGCCACTCCGGGTCGCTGGGATCAATCGCGCTACATTCTCGAGTCGGACGAGGCCTACGAGATCGTCGGGTAACTTGCCGTTCGAAGGCACGCTCGCTTACAAGCGAGGCATGGCACTGCGCCAGTTCGGGGCCAAGCGCGAGGCGCGGCAGGCGGTTCGACGCCTCATAGACCTGGAGTGCGGGGTTTTCTCGGATATCTGGGGTGAAGCGATCATGCACCGGGTGACCGATGTGAGCGAGGATGGGCTCTGGATTGAAACCGACTTGCTGCTCGAGGTGGGAAGCGAGGTCACCCTCACATTCTATCCCCCGGATTGGGAAGAACCGCTCTACGCCGCAGGCCGCGTAAAGAGGGTGGAGCTAGAGCGTAGCGCGAGGCAAGCGACCTCCATCGGCATGGGGATCGAGTTCGACGCGCTGCGAACCGACGAACGTCGTCAGTTGACGCAGAGTATGCGGTGCTTGAGAGCCGACGCCTCGTACATTCTAGATCAGCGCACGCTCGTTGGGGTCCCCGTCGGACCTGACGAACCTCTGGAACCTTTGGGGCCGGTGCCGGACCCGGCGAGAACCGTCGTGGGTTGGTCCGCCCCTGCGCAACCGCTCTCGAGCAGGCCGGTACGAAAGGCTCCGGAGCGTGAGCGGCCGAAGCCCGATCCCGACTCGCCGGCGTTCCAGGGTGGCCTCGACCTCGCGACGTCGGTGTTCGGCGGAACGGACTCCCCCTAGCGCACCTGAAGCATGCCTGCGCGAACACGGTTCGCTCCGTCCTGCGGCCCGGACACGACATCGAGACGCTCGTCCCCTTTGAATAGTCCGACATAGATCTCGTAGTCGCCGACTGGGTAGTTCGCGGGAACCGTAAGCTCTTGCGGGTCCACGATCAGATCTCCCTTTTCCCAATATTTGATCGGGTACTGGCCGTCGACCGGAACGTGGTCGCCATTCATCCGCTGTCCGTACCCGTCGATGTGGACAAAGACCTTGTAGCCCTTGGGCGGGGTTCCGGTGACCCGCCAAAACCACGTCAGCGAGAAGCGTTGCCCGGCGCCAACGTAGTCTCCCTCGGGCAAGTCGAGGTCGTAGCCGAGAAGCTCGACCTGGTCGGCGAAGCTCACGTCGAGTGGACGCTGAATCTCGGGGGCTTCGGTTAGCACATGGTCGGCGATGAAGTTCTTGTTGGGCCGTCCGTCCACGGGGTTGGCTGCGACGAGAAGAAGACGCGCGTTTCGTCCGTCAGCAACGTAGAGATGACGCCCCGTCCGGCGGCGGTACTCGCGATTTAGCCTCGCCAGTTCCTCGGACGGAATCACCGCCCAACGCTGTCCCTCGTCCTCGAGGTAGTCGATCAGCTTGGATCGCTCCTCGATCTCCTCAGTGGGTGCCTCGGTGTAGTACCGCGCGGCGGTCGACGACGATCGATACGAGGCGAGTGGCTCGCCACTGTCCCCGGCGAGCTCTTCATACGCGTCGTAGACGGCCTTCGGCGAGAAGTGTTGGCTCAGCACGGGTTGAAGGGACGTGGTGACGTATGCGGCGATCACGAGTCCACTGAAGAGTACGGGCAGCCCCCGGGCGGCTCCAAGTCGACTGTAGGCGTACTGCAACCACGGAGCGCCGAACAGCAGCATCAGCAGCAGAATCGGCAGGAAGAACAAGACGCGCCCGACACGCACCACGACGGAAGCGAGTCGGAGGTCCGCCACGAGACACAGGAAGCCAAACACCAAGCAGGCGAGGAGAAGAAGCGCGGTGATGAGCAACCAGCCCCGCTCCACCGGTCCTCGCGTCCATTGATGCCGTACCCATGCTTCGACGGCGTGTGCGTCCGGTTTCTTGGTGGTCGCAGGGCTGACAAGCAGGAGGCATAACGTCAGGGCGGCGAACCCAAACACCGCCGCCCAGGGACCGGCCGTCCGGACGACCCCGGGAACGTCGAGCCCCTCCACGGGGAGGCCTCGAAGCGCACTCTCCGGGTAGAGCGCATAGTCCCGGGCCAGCAACGCCATCAGAAGCACGACGGCCACGGCCGCGGGCCACCTAGACAAGGGCTCGTCGATGATCTCGAACAACCAAAGCGCCACGACGCCGGCAAGCGGAACCACCGCGAGGTACGCGGGGATGCCGTAGCGCGACGCGAAAAGGGTCCACGCGACGTAAGCGAATGCCGCCCATAGCATCAACATCCATCCGAGGTCTTGCGCGTCGGTGTTTCTGTTCGCTCGAGGCGCCAACACCCACAGAGCCGCTACTGGAAGCGTCGCACTCCAGGGTGCAAAGCCATGAAAAATCAACTCGAGTGCCTTCTCGTAGGTCGGAGGATTCCCGCCAACAGCGCCGGCTCCAATCCAGATGCTGAAGTCCGTGGCGTCGCGGATCACCGCTCGGATCACTCCGGCGACTAGGGCCGCGCTGGTTGCAACGATCACCCAGCGTCCCAGGGGATCGCCGCGCCTCTCATCTGTGTCCCCGGCAAGTATGCTCCACACCCCAACCGCGAGAAGGGGAGGCAAAGGGCCCAGCAGCGCGCCGCTCGCTAGCATGCTGGCGCCGATACCTCCGCCGAGCCACGCGTACGACGTCAGTCGCTCTCGACTGCTCGCGACCTTCGTGCAGGCATGAAACGCAGCGAGCCCCACCCATGTTTGGGCGGCAAAGCCGATGCCTTCGCCCATCATCAAACGGACATTCAATAAGAAGAGCGGTGAAGTGCCGAGAACGACGACCGCGATAACGGCCGCGCGACGACCGGCGTACCGGCGTACCAACGAGAACGCCAGAAGGAAGGTCAAGAGCCCCCCGAGAACTCCGGGAAGCCGCCCAGCCCACGCGTGGACCCCGACCGCCTCGAAGCCCGCGCCGATCAACCAGGTTCGGAGGATCGAGCGGTAGGAGGTTTCCGTACCGGCGTCCCGAAAGGTACGCGCGGCCTCGGCTGTCTCGAGCTCCCAAGGGTTCCAGATGCCGAACGACCAAATCCCCCAAACGAGCAGCAGCGGGATGAGCGCAACCACCAACCGTTCGAATGCGACGGATCGGTTCAACACCGCGCGCAGCTTAACCCTGGCCTATGGCTCAGTCCATGATTTCGTCGACTTGCTCGACGAGCGGTTCATCGTCGCCAGCCACGAGCTCGGGCACCTCGGCGATGCTGCTCAGCTCAGCCTTTCGTTGGGCGATCACCTCTTGGAACGCCGGGAGGTCACGCGCAGCCATGCGCAGACCGGGTCCGTTCAACTCGGTGATCGGATCGATGTACCGCCTGTACTTCTTGAGGCCAAAGTGCAGATGCGGCCCTGTTGAACGACCGGTCGAGCCCACGAACCCGATCAGTTCACGCTGCTTCACGCGCGTACCGGGGCGGATTCCTCCTTTGATGCGGTGCAAGTGCGCATAGTAACTTTCGAAGCCCCCGCTGTGACGGATAGCGACCAGATTCCCGTTCGGACCCATGCGTCCGGCGAACTTCACTCGGCCGTTTGCGGCAGCCCACACAGGGGTGCCGGGGTCCGCGGCGTAGTCGATCCCGAGGTGCGGCATCGTTCGTTTCAGGATCGGATGAAAGCGTCGCGGGTTGAAGCGAGACGAAAGACGGTCGTAACGAAGCGGCGTGCGCAGCCAACCACCCTGTATCGCGCGTCCGGTGTCGTCGTAGAACTGCCCGGGTACGTTGGGCGCTTCGTAGTAGAAGGCCTGGGCCTTACCCGTTCGCTGGCCGTCGTATTCGAGTGCGTGTATCCGGCCGTAGCGTAGAAACTCCCCGTCTACCCGCTCTTCGTCGACGATGACTCGAAAGACATCCCCTTTGCGCGCTTGCAGTGGGAAGTTGATTTGGCCCTCGAATGCCTCGGTGAAGAAGGCGGCGAGACCGGCGGGAAGCCCGATCCCCACCAGGCCATCACCGATCGACGTTTGCACCGAGGCGGCCCGCGCGATCGGCGTTCGTTCGACCTTGATACGGATCTGTTCGGCACGAAAGAGTCCGTTTTCGCCCCGAGAGACTTCGACGAACTCCGTGGCCGAAGGGTGATACTCGAAATGCTTCAGCGCTGCGTTTTCGTCGCGCTCGACCACCAGCTTGTGCTCGGGACGACACCGCCGGAAGTCGACGATGTGTTTCAAGGCTTGCTCGATCTGATTGCATTCCTCCACCTCGAGTCCAGCATTGAGAAGCGCGCCGCGGAAGCTTGGTACGCTACCAAACAAAGTCTCGTAGCGAGCGTTGGGACGTGAGCGTTGGAGGGCGAGGCTCTCCTCCAGACTGAGCTCTTCTTCGATGCCGCCGTCGGAATCCGTCAACGAGGTGCGGTCGGTGGCTGCTATTGCGAGCGCTGCCGCTTCCCCCTCCGGGTCGAGGCCGGTTTCCACCCATGCCCATGCTTCCGGCAACACACTCCGGACGAGCCAGACGAACACGAACCCGAGAACGACGGCGCCAACGACCCCGCTCACGACCAGCCGCTTGATACGCTGGGCACGAAGCTCATTCGGCAAGAGCGCCATCTCCACCGAGGGCAAAGGCCGCAGGGCGGGCTTCTTCTCACTGCTCGGATCCGCACTCATCGGACGCTCGACTTATCAGCGGCTAGGCGAATACGCAAAGCCACCTTTAGGGGCCAGAGCCCCATGACTGGCGCGAAGCGCTGTTTTTACAGGGTTGACACCCCTGAGGGTCAGGGTTAAGACGCCGCTTCCACATGGAAACTAGCGCCTTGTAATACATACGAAATACGACATCAACGACAGTACCGATCGTGATAAAAAGTGCGGCTATGTAGTTCCACCGCACGAGCGCGGGAGTAACTCAGGGGTAGAGTGCCGTCTTGACAAGGCGGAAGTCGGCGGTTCAAACCCGCCCTCCCGCACCCCGACTAGGGGTTTGTATTGCAA
>CAXMND010000156.1:0-15041 GCA_964194675.1 uncultured Coxiellaceae bacterium
TTGATCTCGTGGTCGCCGCGGACGACGGCAAGAACGACCTCATCGCCTGCGAGATAGACGAGCGACTTGAGCGTCTGTGCCGGGGTCGCTTCGGGCCCGAAGAACGCGACCACCTCTGCGATGGTGTGCGTGTCTCGGGTCTCGACTCTTTCGATCGGGAGCATTTTCGAGGGATCGGGTTGGTCGTCGGTGACGGGCCCAGCCTGGGCCACTTCCATGTTTGCGGCGTAGTCGCACTTACTGCAGACGACGATCCAGTCCTCGCCGGTCTGGGCGAGAACTTGGAACTCGGCGCTCTGCTTGCCGCCGATGGCACCGCTGTCGGCCTCCACCACGCGATAGTCGAGTCCGAGGCGCTGAAAGATGCGGTGGTAGGCGTCGCGCATCTGGTCGTAGCTCGCCAATGCGGCTTCGTCCGACACGTCAAACGAATAGGCGTCCTTCATGATGAACTCGCGACACCGGAGCAGACCGCCGCGCGGCCGTGGCTCGTCGCGGTACTTGTTCTGAATTTGGTAGAGGTTGAGCGGCAGCTGGCGGTAGCTCTTCACTTCGCGCCGGATCAGGTCGGTGACGATCTCTTCGTGCGTAGGCCCGAGGTGGTACTCGCCGCCCTTGCGGTCTTTGATTCGCAGCAGGGTCGGCCCGTAGAGCTCCCATCGGCCCGACTCTTTGAAGTACTCGCTGGGGAGAAAGGTCGGCATCAGCAGCTCCTGCGCCCCCGACGCATCCATTTCCTCACGGACGATCTTCTCTATCTTGCGGAGCACCCGCGTTCCGAGTGGGAGGAGCTCGTAGATTCCGGCCCCCACCATGCGCGCATACCCGGCGCGCAACATCAGGACATGCGATGGCACGGTCGCATCCTTCGGGACCTCTTTCAGCGTCGGGATGAACGCCCGCGAATACCGCATGGCGCCGTCTCTAGCAGGCCAGAATTAGATATCCAACCGACGTCGCCGAAGCCGCAGTGGTGGGGTCCCCAACGGGGTTTGAACCCTCGGAGAGAAGGACGTTTTTCAGGTGCCGATGATGAAGCTGACGCTGGTGGTGCCGCTTCCGCCGATGTTGAGGGTCTGGATGTTCTTCGCGCCGTCGATCTGGTAGTCACCGGCTTCGCCCGCCACTTGCTTGTACGAGTCGAGGGCTTGGCGGACGCCGGTTGCGCCGACGGGGTGGCCAGCGCCGATGAGGCCGCCACTCGGGTTGATCGGCGTCTTGCCGTCTAGGGCGATGACGCCTTCCTCGACTGCCTTCCAGCTCTCGCCCGGGGCCGTGAGGCCGAAGTGGTCGATCGCCATGTACTCCGAGGTCGTGAAGCAGTCGTGCGTTTCGATGCCATCGATACCGTCGATGTCGGCGATGCCGGCGCGCTTCTGCGCGTCAGTGACCGTGGCGCGAACGTGGGGGAGCACGTACTCGTCGTCAGCGCTCTCGGCAATTTTGTCCTCGAAGCGAATCCGCGCCGTGTGATGACCCCAGCCCTTGATGCGGGGGATCGACTCGAGTGGCACGCCGACGCGCTCCGCCCACTTCTTGGCGTACTCGGGCGACGCCAACAACAGAGCTACCGCACCGTCGGTCACCTGCGAGCAATCCGTGATGTGGATGCGTCCACCGACGGTGCCGTTGAACTCGTCGCGGCTCATCGCGTGGTCGTAGTTCATGTACCAGGTGCGGGTCTGTGCATTCGGGTTGAGCTTCGCATTGGCGTAGTTGATCGTGCTGATCCCGGCGAGGTGCTCGTCTTTCAACCCGTAGCGCTTGTCGTATTCATCGCCCAGCTTGCCGAAGAGCTTGGGGAACGGGAACTCGATCCCCTTGGCTTCGAGCTCGTACCAAGCCGCAGTGCCGAGGAAATCGCCGCCTTCACCGGGGCCCACCGTCTTCATCTGCTCGACGCCAACGATGCATGCGAGATCGTAGCGCTTGGCTTCGATCTCGGCGCCGGCCGCAAGAATCGCGATGCTCCCCGAGGCGCAAGCCGCTTCGTGCCGCGAAGTCGGAAGACCGCTGAACGCGGGGTCGATCTCGAGAAAGAACGCCCCCATGTGGCCTTGCTTGCTATAGAGCTCACCGGCGAAGTTACCGGTGTGCGCGACATCGATTTCGCCGGGCTCGATTTGTGTCTTTTCGAGCGCGCCGAGAACGGCCTCGCGCATCATTGCCACGAAGTGCTTCTTCTCTTTGCTCCAGTTGCGGGCAAAATCCGTTTGATGTCCGCCGAGAACGTAGACCTCTGGAACCTGTGCCATCTTATTCACCAAAACCTTTCGTTCACGCGGCAACGAAGAACTTGCCCACATTGACCTGTGGGTCTCGGAAAAACGTCGTGCCCTCTTGGGCGTTCGCAAGGGCAGGCGGCACGGAAAGCCCCGCCTTCTCTATCATTTGGATGGTCGGCCGGAGGCCAATGACGTCGACCAGAACGCTTGGCGGCGCCCAGTTGAAGCCGTAGCCCATGATGCGGTCGATGCCGGAAATGTCGTCGGTGACCTCGCCGACACGGTGGAAGGAGTAGCTGATGTATCCGGCGATCACCTTCTGGGCGATCGCAGCGTACGGGCCGGTTGCCGCCGTGAACGCTTGCATGCCTTCTCTATACCGACCCACGTGATGCAAGCGCGAGATCTCCTCGATGAAGGAGAGCTCCGGACGTGCGTTCGCGCTCCTTGGGCTGTACTTGCGGGTCTTCGGATCGAGAACGATGCTCTCACCGGCGTCGTCCTTGCCGAAGAAGCCAGCGCCCGTCTTGTTGCCGAGAACACCCTTGGCCATCAGATCCGCCATGTACTCGGGAAGCTTCAGGGTCTCGTGGGCCTCGTCCGGTGCGAGCTCGTAGATGTTGTCGACGATCGCGCGGTGGATGTCCCAGCCCACGAGGTCGATCGTCGCGAGCGGCGTCAGCGCTCGTCCGGTGTAGGGGCCGACCAGCTCGTCGATCAGCAGTGGGCCGTGCTCCTCGGCGAGGATTGCACACTCGTTGAGCACCTTGAAACCGATGCGGTTGCCGGCGAAGCCCGGGGTGTCGGCCGTGCGTACCATCGCGCGACCGAGCCGCTTCGTACAGTACGCGTCGATGAAGTCCACGAGCTTCGGATTGGTATCCTTGCCAGCGACGAGCTCGGTCCCAACGATGACGTTCGGCGGATTGAAAAAGTGCAGCCCGAGGAAGTTCTTGCGGAACGATTCGCTCCGTCCCTCGGCGAGTAAGTTGATCGACAAGCCGGACGTAACCGTCGCGACGATCGAATCCGGTCGCCTGATCTTGTCGATGCGCTCGAAGAACTCACGCTTGAGGTCGAGTTGCTCGGTGACGGCCTCGAAGATGAGATCCGCCTCGGCGACGGCGCGATCGAAGTCCGCATCGTAGCTGCCGGTGTCCACGCGTGCTCCGACCGTGCTCGACCGAACCATCTTGATCGCCGCGGACAACCCACCGTCGGCTTTCTCTTTGGTTCGGGCTAGGAATGTCACGCGGGGGACCGTGGTCGTGAAAAGCGCTCCGCTGCCCGCACCCATCGCGCCATTGGCGCCGAGGATCACCACGTGTTTGATCGTGCGAGAGTTGAGTAAGTCCATGGACTTAGCGCTCAACCCTGCTGTGCTCGTCGTGCTCGCCGACAACATCTTGGTTCCTTTCGCTGCCTCGGCTGTTTACAAGTTAACTAGCCGGGAAGGCTCAATGTGGATTGATAGCCCCCCAACGTCAACCGAAACCCAACAAAAACAGGCATTTACAGCCACTTTACAAGCTCGATTTGGCTAGCTTTTAGGCCAACTAGCCAGGATCACAGGGATCTCGATAGTTGCTGCGTGCTCGGATCCCAGAGCACGCTTCGGCGCATGTCACTGCTCGATACGATCAATGCGGATCTCAAGAAGGCGATGTTGGCGCGGGACGAACTCACCCGAGACACCTTGCGAATGCTCAAGTCGGAGCTCCTCACCTTGGAGAACCCCGACGAAGCGGCGGTTCTCTCCCGCGCCGTGAAATCTCGGCGGGACAGCGCTCAGAGCTATCGGGATGGCGGCCGCGATGACCTCGCCGAAAAGGAAGAAGCAGAGATCGCGGTCATCGAGCGCTATCGACCGAAGCAACTCACCGAAGACGAGGCTCGCGCAGCGATCACCGCGATCGTCGCGGACCTAGGCGTCGCCAGCAAGAAAGACCTCGGCAAGGTGATGAAAGAGGTGATGGCTCGTCACCGGGGCGAGATCGACGGCAAGCTTGCGTCATCGATCGCGGGACAGCTCCTCGACTGACGATCAGTCGTTTGCGCTCTGCTGAGCTGACCACCAGAGACGATAGCGTTCGCGGATCGCTTGTCGTTCTTCCGAAGGCAGCTCGGCGCTATAGCCGAAGCTTTGCTTGGAGTGCCGAGCCAAATCGCGGGCGACGATCTCGCGGATTTCCTGGTCGTCGTGGTCGAGACTTTCGATCAGCCATTCGACCCGCGGACGTCGCGCGTTTTCGTCCCACCAAGCGCGCCAGGCGCTGATGTCGGTGCCGAAGTCTTGTGCGCTCAGCATGCGTAGCACACGCCAGGCGGCTTCCCCGAGCACGCTGCGCTCAGAGAGGGCGGGGATCAACGCTTCCACCGATGCCTCGTCGCGAAGAACGGCGAGTGCCCGTATGGCAAGCAGTCGCGTACGTTGATCGGTATTCGGCGTCGTCGCGAGTGCACGAAGGGACTCCTTGAGGCTGTCGATACCCTCGAGCTCGTGAAAGGCCTCGAGCGCGTAGAGCGCACTTCGAGACACGCCCTGGTCGTCGGCGAATAGTGCGGCGGCAAGGGGCTCGATCAAGAGGGGGTGGGGGAGCTCGGCGGCCACGAGGATGGCGTAGTATTGGATCTCCTCGCTGTCGGATCTCAGGAGCTCGGCGACATACGGGACCGCGGGCTCGCCGAAAGCCACCAGCGTCCTGCACAGGCCAGACACACTTCGACCTTTAGGCGGCTGCACATGAGGCTCCCAGCGGTTGAACCAAAGGCGCCCCGGAAAAAGCGCTTGCAGCGTGGGGAGCACCTCTTCGCCGAGATCGAGCAGGGCTCGGTGGTCGGGGGCCTCCTCGTTTGGGCCGTGCATGCCGAGCCGCACGACCATAATTTCGGCGCGCGCGGAGAAGTCGGGGGGCTCGATCGGGGGTAGGGCGGTACGTGGCGCGGTCCCCACTGCCGTCAGATCGGTAACTTTGAGGTGTTCCACCAGAAACTCGAGTGCGACTGAACGCCCGCCTTCGCCACCGGCTGGTGGGATACCCGTCCACGTGCGAAATGCGCTGCCAAGCTCTCGGTCGGGCCACCACTTCGCTTCGAGGCTCTCCCCGGGCGGCGGGTTCGACGTTCGCCAACGCCCGCTCGGCGGCTCGGGCTCAGGAGCGGTACTGGGGCTCGGCGAATCCACCTGATCAGACGGCGCGTTCTTGATCAAGTACGTCGAGTCGCGATTCTTCCCTGGGCCCACCAAGGTCAAGGGTACACCAAACGACCTCAAACGAGCATCTTGATCCGTCGCTCTTCGCCACCCTCGCGAAGATGCCCGGTCGCGGCCTCGCGGAGCAGCTTCTTGATCCGGAGCCCGAGGACGTCGATCTCGGTGGAGGCGAACTCTTCGCCCCCGAAGCGACGAACCTGTTCGGTCTGTCGCTGCAGGATCTTGGCGTCCTGTCTAAGGATATGCATCGCCGAGGGTATTGCGAGGGTCCGGAGGATTGCGTTGGGAACCGGGGCATTGACCGCGACGGTGGCAAAAAGATCCGTCATGGTCGGGGTTCGCGGCGTCAGCGCCGCTGTCGTGATGATGTGGCTGTACTCACTCAAACGGTACTCCACCTGGGCAATACAAGGCAGGATGAAGCGGTCCCAATGGAACACCTCGCCGCCCTTTGGGGCGAGCAATCGCCCGACCAAACCCCCCGGCCTTTGTTCCCCCACGAACTCGGCTTCGACGCGGTCACGGGACGTGCGGACGATGACCTCGATGAGCTGCCGGTCTTTGTTTTTCCGGAAGAGGCCCGCATGGACAAACGCCGTGTGTGGGACGTCGAGCGCGTTCTCGGCGACTGCATCGAGCGGGCCCGGCATCTCGATTCGTTCGCGAACCGTGAGGTAGCCCTTTTGATCCGCAAACGGGATCTCGTACGGAGCCGAGTCCGGTTCGACATCCGGTACCGAATAGACCCAGAGCCAACCTTGCGCATCGCGACACGCGTGCGAGCGGACGCGACGCTTTGGGTGTTCCGTGTCTCCACATAGCCCCGGCACCTCGCGGCACTTGCCCGTATGATCGAACTGCCAGCCATGGTAGTGGCACTGAATGTTCGATCCGACGACACGGCCGAGAGACAACGGCGCGTTTCGATGAGCACAGCGGTCGACCAATACAGCGGGGTGTCCTTTTGGGTCGCGAAATGTAACTAGCGGTAGCCCATCCAACACGAACGGCTTCGGTGTAACGCCCACTTCACTGCTTGCCGCCAACACATACCAACCTGGCGCGAAATCTTCAGCGGAATGCGAGTTGGGTTGATCTAGGGACCGTTTCGTCATAATGCGAGCGCGCAGTTTCTGCGCTGGTGTAGGCCGTGTTTGTTTCATTGGGGTAAATACCACGGCCGCTACGAGTTTCGCATGGAACCAGGTGGGTTCCACTGCTACATGAGGACCATGTCACGCCTAATCAACAAGGAACGTACACGGCGTCGCTTGCTTCAAGCGATTCTCAAGACGATCCATCGCTACGGGTACGGAACGCTGACGACCGGGCGGGTCGCACAGCTTGCGGGGGTAGCGCAACCCACTTTTTACGTCCACTTCCGAAGCATGGACCAGGCCCTCGAGCAAGTGGCTGAATGGGTCGCATTGGAGCTCGGACCGGGCTTCGAGCCAGCGGTGTCGCCAGAGCGCGATCGCGCAGCTCAGGTTCTCGAGGAAGCGGTGTCGAAGTGCACGCGCTCGTTGATCGAGGATCGCAAGGTCGCCGAGGTGTTCCTTTCTAACAGGAGAGATCAGACGTCCGCTCTCGGTCGACGTTGGACCGTACTCACAGAGGGCCTCCGTGAGCGGACGCGCCAGATCCTCGTGCAGGTTCGCCCGGACGTCACCCCGGCCGATGCTGCGTTGCATGCGGATCTGCTCGTCAGCATCATCTTTGGCCTGGCCGAGGCGTGCCTAGACGACAGGGTCGACGACCTCGATCGCGCCGCCTCGGTAGCGTCGCGCGCGATCGTCACCAGTATCCTGTCCAATACCCAGGTTGCAGACGCAGCCTAGTGGGCGTGCTAGGCCCGGAAGGTGGCTGACCTTTTCAATCCCTCTCCGGAGCATCGCGCGCTCCGGGAGCTTGTTCGATCGTTCGCAGAACGCGAGATCGATCCACAAGCCGAGGCGTCCGATCACGCCGAACGTTTCAACGTCGAGCTCTTCCGGCAACTAGGCGAGCTTGGGCTTCTTGGCATCACCGTCGAAGAGCGCTTCGGTGGCTCGGGGTTGGATCCGGTGGCCGCTGTCATTGCCCACGAGGAGATCTCTGCCGCGGACCCCGGTCTTGCGCTCGCGTTTCTCGCGCACTCCATGCTCTTTGCCAACAACTTGCAGATCAACGGTAGCGATGCTCAGCGCGTCAAATACCTTCCTGGCGCTTGCACAGGTGAGAAGGTTTGCGGGATGTGCATGACCGAACCGAGCGCCGGGACCGACGTCCTCGGCATGCAGACATCCGCGGTCCGCAACGGGGATATCTACGTGTTGAACGGCGCGAAGATGTGGATCACCAACGGAGCAGTGAGCGACTCGGAGCTCGGGGATATGTTTTTGGTCTATGCGCGCGTCGAGGGGCAAGGACGCAACCAGCTCTCGATGTTCATCGTCGAAAAGGGCTTCCCTGGCTTCAGTCTGGGCCAGAAAATCAAGGGCAAGCTCGGGATGCGTGCTTCCACGACAGCTGAGCTCGTGTTCGAAGAATGCGAGGTGCCGGCGGAGAATCTGGTAGGCGAAGAAGGGACCGCTACCCTTCACATGATGCGCAATCTCGAGATTGAGCGTCTGGCGCTCGCGGGGATGAGCCTCGGGATTGCACGTAGGTCCCTCGAAGTGATGAATCGATACGCCAACGAACGCAGCTCATTCGGGAAACCACTTCGAGAGTTTGGCCAGATCCAACGCTACATCGCCCAGTCGTACGCGGAGTTCATGGCCGGCCGTACCTATGCCTATTACACGGCGGCGAGCATGAGCTTGGAGACTCCGGGCCATCGATTGGACACGGATGGTGTGAAGCTCTTTACCTCGACGATGGGCAAGGAAATCGCTGACCGCGCCATCCAAGTGCTTGGGGGTTACGGCTACGTATCCGAGTATGCTGTCGAACGACTGTGGCGAGATGCCAAGCTCCTCGAAATCGGCGGCGGCACACTCGAGGCGCATCAGAAGAACATGTGTCGCGAGCTCGGCCGAACCGAGCGCATTTTGTGAGAAAGCCCACAACTCCTCAGGCTCACTGATCTTTTCGGCGTCCTGAGTAGGCGACGGCTCTTTTGAAGGGTTATGCTGGTCTTGTGGGACATACTCCTTGGGGGGGGTGTGTCCGAGGACATTCGTGACGCAGGAACAGCAAGCTACAGCCAACGTGGAGGGGCCGAAGCCGCCGGTGGACCTTCCAGTCCTCGGCAAGTTCGCCGGGTACGACGTTTTAGGGCGTCTTGCCCTCGGGGGCATGGCCGAGATCCTTCTCGTGCGTCACAAGGACATCGATGGCGGTACGCGCTTCATGGTGGTGAAGCGGATCTTGCCGCACTTCGAGCAGGACAACGACTTCGTCCAGATGTTCCTCGATGAAGCGCGCATCGGGATGCAGCTGAAGCATCCCAATATCTGCAAGTTCCACCAGTTCGGCGCCGACGAAGGGTCGCACTTCATCGTCATGGAGTGGGTCAACGGGATGCCTCTGGGTCGCTTGATTCGGAAGGCCCGAAAACAAGGTGGCGTTGGCCTTCCGATCGCCATTCGTATCGGAACGGACATGGCTCGAGCGCTTCACTATGCGCACACCGCTGACGACGAGCACGGCGAGCCGTTCAACATGATCCATCGCGACGTTTCGCCCCACAACATCATGATTGGGTACGACGGGTCGGTGAAACTCCTTGATTTTGGCATCGCCAAGGCGGACCACCGAGCCCACAAAACTCAGGCCGGCGTCGTCAAAGGCAAGTTCGCATACATGGCGCCCGAGCAATGCACTGGGGCACAAGCCGACCATCGTCTCGACATCTTCGCGCTCGGCGTTTGTCTTTTCGAAACTCTCACGGGGCGCTCGCTTTATCGAAGGCAGACGGAGGCGGCGACGATGCGTGCCGTCATCATGGACCCGGTTCCCACGCTCAAGGAACGACTCCCGGACGTGTCGGACGAGCTCGACCAAATCTTGCAAAAAGCTCTCGCAAAAGAGGCGGGTGATCGATTCGCGACCGCCGAAGAGTTCGGCGATGCACTCGAGAAGTTTGGGAAGTCGACTGAGCAGTTCGCTCGTCAGCGTGAAGTCTCCGACTTCATTCAAAAGGTCTTCCCCGAAGAGGTTACTCGAGGGCCTCGCGTCGACACAGTTCCTTTTGGCGCTTCGATCACCCTCGACATGCATCACGCCAACGACTCTTCCAAGTCGTACGTGTCGCAGGTCCCGGGTGTACGTGAGCTGGAGATCGACACTAGTGCCGATCTCGATTTGGGTCACCTGCTCGATGCGGGGCCCGCTCCAGCGGCTGCGCCAGAACCGACCACGACAGCGTCCGAGGAGGACGCCTCGGGGCCTCGACTGAGCCGACAGCCGACAGTGGATCCACCAAAGCGCGTGAGCAAGGGGCCCGCTCGACGCAGGCCGGTCCGGAGGCAAAGCCGAAAATCCCTCGTCGCGCTGCTGGTAGCCTTGGTGGGGGCCGGTGGATTTGCGATGATGAAGTACGACGGAATGAAGTACGTCGAGGGTCTCTTCCCCGACGAAGGCCCGCCGGAGATTGCGCTCGATGACAATCCGCTTCTGCAGCAGCACGGGGCTCGCATCCTGGTCGCTTCGTCGCCGCCGGGTGCGAAGATCTACCTCGACGGCAAGGAACAGGGCGTGACACCCGTTGCGCTCACGGGTCTCATGCAGGGCGAGTATCGAATCCGCATCGAGACGCCAGGTTTCGCGTCATGGTCTACCACCGCGAAGGTTTCCACCGGTGAGACTGCGGGCGTGACCGCGAGGCTCCTCGGAAAGCAGGGGGGGGCTCAGCCCGGGGCCTATGGCCGAATCGACATCGAAACCAACCCACCTTCTGACGTGTTCGTCGGAGGCGATTTGCTGGGGCGCACGCCGATGGAGAACGTTTACGTCCCGCTCGGGCGTGTGACCTTGGAGTTCGAGCTCAACAACGGCCGCCAGATCAGGCGGAAGGTCAACGTCAAGTCCGACCGCGTCTCTCGGGCACGGTTCGACTTCCGAAAACAAGCACGTCAAGGCTCGATCGAGCCCTAGACCGGTCTAGGAAGAGGCATCCTCGCGTAGGCGCACGTAGCTTTCGTAGCGGTCGTGATCGATCGCACCCTCGTGTACTGCGTCGATGACTGCGCACTGAGGTTCGTGAGTATGGGTGCAACTCCGAAATGCACACCCGGTTCGATATCGGGTGAGCTCGGGGAAACACCGGTCGAGCTCGTTGATGGGGAGCGCCCACGTTGCGAGCTCCCTGATGCCAGGCGTGTCAGCTAGGAATCCGTTGCCAGGGAGCGCGTAGAGCGAAGCGACGCGTGTCGTGTGGCGCCCCTTGCCGTGATGGTCGCTCACCGAGGCGACGCCAAGATCTAATGCCGGCAGGATCTGATTGATGAGGCTGCTCTTGCCGACTCCAGAGGGTCCAACGAACGCGGAGATCTTACCCCGTAAAACTTCGCGTAGCGGGTCCATGCCTTCGCCGGTCCCTGCGCTCATCGTCAACACCAGGTATCCGATCGATTCGTAGGTCTTCTGCCAACTCGAGTCGCCTGTTTGCTCGAGGTCCGCCTTGTTCATGACTATGATGGGCTGAACCTGTTGATGCTCCGCGATCACCAGAAACCGGTCGAGTAGCCGGACGTTGAAGAGCGGTCGACCGTACGAGAAAGTCACGAACAGTTGGTCGAGGTTGGCTATGAGCACGTCTTCTCTGCCCCGCCCCCTACCGGGTTGACGTCGAGAGAACCGGCTTCTCCTCGGCAGAACCTCGGCGACGACGTAGGTCCGCTCGTCCGCGTGTGTGACGACCACTTGGTCGCCGATGACGCAAAGATCGCTGTCCCGTGGGCCCTTCTTGAGCCTCCCTCGAATTCGGCATTGGATGACCTCGTCGTTCATCCGTACGTCTACGAAACCTGCGGTCGAACGAACAACGAGGCCCTGGAGCGATTCCGACATGGTCAGTCTTGGCAGTTCGAGTCGGGGTCCTTTGTGACCAAATGACGCAGAGTATCTTGGTGATCCATCCAGGCGTTGACTACGGCCTCCGGTACCGCGTGGTCGCGGAGCGTTTCTTTGAGAATCTGCTTACGACGGTCGAACTGGCCCCCGAGGATGCGGTGGGGCCGATGGGCTTCGTCGATCGGTCGCCCCTCGTATTCGATCGGCGCGCCGAGCTCATTGGCGGCGTGTTGATACTCGAAACGCTTGATTCGATCCCGTTCCGCACGAGCGAACAAGAAACCGATCATCACGTCGTCGAAGCATCGGTCGATGAAGTCATCGACGATGGCTCGAAGTTTTGGCTCACCGCCAAGCTCTTCGAACAGGCTCATCTAGTCGGAGACCCTGGTTCAATGTAGCACCGGAATCAAGTTGGGTTGTCCTTGCCCACGAGGTTTCCCAAGCGGACCAAGACTTCGGCTAAGTTGAGCTCTGAAGCGAACGCATCCTGCATCGGGTCGCCTGCCGCGAGAACACGTTGCGGGACTGTAAAAACATCGAAGGACGAAGGGTCCAGAGACAGGCTGACCTCGTCCCACGAGAGCGGCGTGGATACCGGAGCGCCGGGAACTTCCCGGACGGAGTAAGGAGCCACGATCGTTCGATGTCGGCCGGTTTGGCCTACGTCGATCAACACTCGGGGGCCTCGCTTGTCTTTGCGGCGCTCCATCGTTGCCTCGTCTGGATGCCGTTGCAGGACCAATCTTCCGATCAACTCGAGGAGTTGTTTGGCGGCATCCCATGCGAGACCCGCGCCGAGTGGAACCAGGACATGCAGACCGGTCTTGCCGGAGGTCTTGGGAAACCCTTGAAGCCCTACTTCTTCGAGGATTTCTCGGATCGTCAGAGCAAGCGGGATCGCCTTTTCGAGGGATGCGAGCTCGACATCGAGGTCGAGGGTGAGGAAATCGCAGGTGTCGAGCGAGCCGGCGCGCGAGGCTATAACGTGGAGCGGAATGCACCCGAGGTTCGCGACATACATCAACGAGCTCAGATCGTTGACCAGGATAGTGTTCACCTCTTTTCCATCTTCCTCTTCGGACCGTAGGCGCAGGGACCGGAGCCATGGAGGAGCTTGGTTCGGGATTCTCCACTGGAAAAAGCTCTTCCCGTCGATGCCGTCGGGAAAACGAACCAGCGTTACTGGCCGATCACGAAGATGAGGTAGCAGGGTCGGGGCGATGGCCTCGTAGTAGCTGCAGAGATCGCCTTTGGTGATTCCGTCGTCCGGCCAGAACAACTTGCTCTGGTTGGTGAGCCGGGCCTTGCCGACGACACGGTCGGCGTCACTATCCGCGGCGGCGCCGTCGTGGAGCATGGTGGCGTCCTCCGGCTTGGGTGTGAGGGTTACGTCTTCCGGCGAAACATCGTCACGAATGCCGAGGTAGACGGGGTGTCGGAGATGGCCGTCTTCGGTCCAGCCGGCGTAACGGACCCGCACGACCACCACGGCTTCTTGGGAAAGCCGTTCGAGCAAGACCTCGATCTCGCGGTCCGAAATCCCACTTCCGACGCGACCACACGCACGAAGCTCGCCCTTCTGGTAGGTGCCTAGCTCCAGTGAGCCGAGCTTTTTTCGGCTTCCTTTGCCTTGGGTGTAGCCGGTAGCGATGAAATCGTCTTCACGAACACGTTTGACTTTGATCCAGTGTCCCGAACGCTTCGGACCTGCGCGATAGACGGAGTTGCTGCGCTTCGCTACGAGCCCTTCGAGGTCATGCGCATTGCAGAAAGCCAGTATTGCGCTGCCATCGTCCTCGAAGTAGTCGAGAGCGCGGATGACCCCAGCGCCACGGATCACTTTTGCGAGCACGGCTTTTCTGTGAAGAAGAGCGAGCGATCGCAGGTCGAGGTCCCCGAGGCTCAAGATATCGAAGACCACGAAAACCACCGGGACCGCATTGCGGAGAAACCGAATGTCGCCAGGGCGTCGCGCGTGGATGCGGCTCGCGAGCTTCTGAAAGGAAGGATGTCCCACGTCGTCGAAGGTGATGATCTCTCCGTCGAGCACGACGTTGCGAGCGAGGAGTGTCTTGAGAGCTTCGATGATCTCGGGAAAGCTGGCGGTTGCCGAGCGATGTGTTCGATAAAAGAGCCGCGCTTCGGTGTCTCTACGCTCCGCCAAGATGCGAACGCCGTCGAGCTTGAGCTCGTACAGCCAGTCTGGACGGTCGACAGGAACGTCGTCGAGGGTGCAGAGCATCGGCGTGAGTCGACTGGCTTGAACCTTGCCCTTCTTCGCTCCCAGTTGGCGGGCCTTGTCGCAAGCCTCCTCGTACAAGCGTTCGGCGTCGCGGCGCTCTTCGACGGTGAGCCCCGAAAGCACGCTAAGTGGCCGCTCAGCAATGATATCGGTGTCGCCTGCAAACGCATCGTCGCGCTTCATCAGCAACCACTGATTCTGTTGGTCGCCTCGTTGTTTCGATGGACGCACGAGGCTGAAACGACCCTTCAGCTTGAAGCCATCGAGCTCGAAGGACAGCGCCCCCTTGGCGAGGCCCTCCTCTGCCGCGTCCCGTGGATAGGAAACGCGGCCACGATCCCAGACGATCATCGGACCCGCGCCGTAGTTTCCGTCGGGAATGACGCCTTCGAAGTTCAGATAGCGAAGCGGATGGGGTTCGGTTTGAATGGCGAGCCGTTTGTCTTCGACGTCGAGGCTCGGACCTTTCGGAACTGCAAAGCTCTGTAGGACCCCGCCAACTTGGATCCGTAGGTCGTAGTGAAGCGCCCTTGCGCTGTGACAATGGACGACGAACCGCCCGCGCCGCGTCTCCCCACCCCTGCGCGCAGGTTCAGCTTCAAACGGCTCCGTGGTTTTGCTGGGATCGCGCTTTTTCCGGTATTGCGAGAGCCCTTTGTCACGTTCCTTACTCAAGTCTTCGCCAATCCTACGATGCGATCTATCATGTTCCGGTGCCCGCGCGTGCCACAAGCTCAGGGACTCTGTCCTTTGGCCTCGTGTCGATCCCCTTCAAGATCTTCACGGCGGCGAGTGCAGAGGGCGTGAAGTTCCACCAGCTCCACGAAAAGTGTGGGAACCGCATCAAGTACCAGGTCTACTGCCCGACCGACGACGAAGTCGTGGACAGGGCCGATCTCGTCAAGGGGTACGAGTACGCCAAAGGGCAGTACGTGCGTTTTGAGGCGGACGAGCTGAAGGCGCTCGAAGAAGAGAAGACGCACAACCTCGAGATCATCGAGTTCGTGCCGCTCGACACCGTGGACTTCGTCTATGTGGAGAAGTCGTACTACCTCGGCCCTGATAAAGGCGGACACAAAGCGTACCGGTTGCTTGCCGAGGCGATGCGCGAGGCCGGCCGGGTTGCCCTCGGCCATCATGTTGCGCGTGGCAAGAGCCATCTCGTCGTGATTCGCCCCTACAAGAAGGGCCTGATGATGCACCAGGTCTTCTATTCGAACGAGGTTCGCGATTTCGGGGACGTCGACCTCGGCGATGATGTTTCCTTCAAGCCGGCGGAGACCGAGATGGCGCGGCAGCTCATCGAGCAGCTCAGCGAGGAACGGTTCGAGCCCGACAAATTTCAAGATGAATTTCGCGC
>CAXMND010000157.1:0-7512 GCA_964194675.1 uncultured Coxiellaceae bacterium
ATGTATGCACCCGTCATGCCCGCAGCCCCGAAGACAAGCCCCGTGCGCAGGTCCACGTTGCCGGCGCGCCAGTGATGAAGCGCCCCGGACATGCTGGCCGCCCCCACCACCAGCAGTGAGCTCGCAATGGCCGTCTTCGGATCGAGCCCGAACACATAGACCAGCAGCGGCACCGTGAGGATCGAGCCACCGCCCCCAAAGAAGCCGAGGGAGATCCCGATCAGGACGCTCAAGACGAGGCCGAGCACAGACATTCAGTGACGAGACTACAGGGGACACGCTCGCCCTCCAAAACCCTTTTGATCTTGAGACGTTCAGACCCACAACGCGCAAACCCGACCGAAGGAAGTCCGTCTTCGGGATTTACCTGGCGACCGTCATCGGCATCGTGGCCATCGACCTCCTGACGGGCATCATCATCGGGCTCGTGCTTTCGACGCTCAGGTTGGTCTACTCATTGGTGCCGCTGCCCGCCGAAGCGCGGTCCCCTCACCACCTAGCGGTACGAATTATGATTAGCCGAGGCGGTCGACCACCGCGGACGCGAACCGCGACCGCTATTCCGGAACTGCGGTCACCGTAATGGCGGATGAGCCTTGCCAATCGCTGGGCAGAATCTGAAAGTTGAGCAACCGCACGGGCTCATCTCCGTTGTTACGCGCGTGATGGTCAACGTTACCGGATTCGTAAAAGCAGTCGCCCGGCCCGTAGTTGGATGTTTCACCCTCTTGTACATAGGTCAGCGTACCGGCGGTGACGCAGCGCAGTCCAGGTCCCGCGTGATGATGATTGCCTATGAACCCGCCCAAGTCATAGGTAACAGCGGCAACACGGAGTTTGTACTTGCCATTTAGCTCCTCCAAATTGCCGGTCACGATTTGCTCCACCTTTAGATCGGCATGCATCCCGCTCCGCTCTACAGTTCTTGCGTCGACCTCTTCCGTGCTGCCCGTCGGGGTAGACTTCGAACACGCGCAGACGCTCACAAGGAGGGACAGCACGAGCAGAAGTCGGAGCTTTCGCATGGCGCGCACGCTAGCACGTCGCGCGGCTGATAGGCACCGTAGGAACGTGTGCTGAGCGACAATTAGAGTTCCCCGCCGGCGACACGATGACGGCGTTGCCTCTCTACACTCTCGACAGTACAAGTGCCAATACAATAAGGAGGGAGCTTCCTCTGCGTTGTGGAGATCTGCAATGAAGATTCAACAACTGTGGGTTAAGCGCAACGACTTGCGTGACATGCAGGTGGTCGAGCGGGAGCCCAAGCCACTGGCGGAAGGCGAGGTGCGGGTGGCGATCGACAAGTTCGGCCTGACCGCGAATAACGTGAGCTATGCGGTCTCCGGCGACGTGATCGGCTACTGGAAGTATTTTCCCGCCGAGGGTGACTGGGGCATCGTGCCCGCCTGGGGTTTTGCCGATGTAGTCGAAAGCCGCTGCGGTGAGCTTCCGGTCGGTGAACGCCTGTGGGGCTTTTTCCCGATGGCCACGCACGTGACGCTCCAACCGGGCAAGCTGACGCCGACCCAGCTCATCGACTTCGCGCCCCATCGCAAGCCTCTGCCGGGCCTCTATAACCAATACATGCGCACGGCCAATGATCCGCCGCCGCTCAAGGCTATGGAGGATGCGCGTTGCCTGCTGTTTCCGTTGTTTGCGACCTCGTTCGTTCTTTTTGATTACCTGATCGCGAACGCGTTCTTTGGCGCTGAGCAGGTGCTGATCGGCTCGGCCTCGTCCAAGACCGGCTTCGGGCTGGCGCATCTGTTGCACCACGATCCCAAAATCACACAGCGCGTGGTCGGACTGACGTCGCCGCGCAATGTGAATTTCGTCGAAGGGCTCGGCGTGTTCGATGCAGTCGTGGCCTATCCACACATTGCCAGCATGGACATCGGGCTCCGCACGGCCTTTGTCGACATGGCCGGCTCCGCGCCGTTGATCGAGGCGGTGCACCAGCGCTTTGGTGATCAGATCAAGGAAAGCTGCATCGTAGGCGCGACGCATTGGGAAGCCGAGCGCGATCGCGCCGAGGTACCCGGGGCCAAGCCCAAGTTCTTCTTTGCGCCAACCCACATCGCCCGGCGCGAGCAGGATTGGGGGCCGGGGCAGGTGATGATGCGGGCCTTCGCGGCCAGCATGAAGATCACACAATCCCTGACGGGCAAGATAGAGGTGCAAACGCACCGGGGCACGCAGGCGGCGGGCGAGCAGCTACTCAAGCTGTTGAACAACGAGATTCCGCCCAGCCAGGGCTTGATGCTGTCGCTGCGTGAGTGCTGAGCTCTTCCATCCGGTGAAGAAGCAGCGGGTTTGTTCCTCGCGGTCACCATGTGGGCGCGAATGTGGCATAAGCTCCCTACCGACTACAATCCACCATCGCGAAAAGTAACTTTTAGCAGCATTTATGCCATTAGCTGGTTCCGGAAGTTCTTCCAGCCAATTGCGTCACGCACCCGCTACGCTCGCTTGTGCAATGGTCGCGATCTTGTCTTGTGCGTCGACGGCGTCGGCGCATCCGTTGTCGCCCTCGTTGATACACATCAAAGAGTACGCGCCCGGCCAGGCCGACGTCACATGGAAGACCCCAAAGCTCAAAGTCCCTGGCAGTAAGCTCAAACCCGTCCTTCCTGGTCATTGCGAATCGCTGTCCCAACCGGAACTCCGCCAACAAGGAACGGCACATATCTACACGTGGCGGATAAACTGCGGTGAGCGCGGCCTGTCGAAAGCATCGATCGGCGCGGACGGCATCGCTGAATCCCGAACAGATGTCATTGTCCACATCGAGCTCCTCGATGGGCGCACCTACCGGTCTATTCTTACGGACGACGAGCCTCGGTGGAGTGTGCCTGAAGTTCAAAGCAACTGGGATGTGTTCACAAACTACGCGCGACTCGGAATCGAACACATACTTTCTGGACTTGATCATCTCTCCTTCGTATTCGGGCTCATGTTGTTGGTCAGCCTCCGGCGTCTTTTTTGGGTAGTGACGGCGTTTACAGTTGGCCACAGCATCACGCTCGCGTTGTCCGCACTTGACGTTGTCCGGGTTCAGCAACGACCTGTCGAAGTCTTGATCGCCCTGAGCATCGGTGTCGTGGCCTGGGAAGTCGTACGCGTTGCCAACGCCGAACGAACAGGCTTCACAACACTCCCGGTGATGATGGCGGCGACTTTCGGCTTGTTGCACGGCCTCGGTTTTGCAGGTGCACTTCGCGAGCTCGGTCTGCCCCAAGGTGCGATTCCGCTTTCGTTGTTCTCGTTCAACGTTGGAATCGAAGTGGGGCAGCTCGCCTTTGTAGCCGTGGCACTCATCCCTGTGGCAGTCGTCTCCTCGTCCGATTCGTTGTCGCGAACGTTTAGGATTGTCAGCGCCTACGTTATCGGATCACTCGCGTTCTACTGGGTTTTCACGAGGGCACTAACTTGATCGACCTCGGACTAACTGCGACGAGAACGTTCGAGTTGCTTCTCTAACTATTCTTGAGGCCAGTGCTAAGGTCGCCCGCAACGATCGTAGCCCCATTTCAGGTACTAGAATGACAATTCGATCCTTCGTAGCCACTGCGAGCCCCTTTTTGGCATTTGCCTTTTCGGTAGCGTTGATTGGGTGCGACGACTCACCGGACTCCGGCTCCTGCCCCGATTCGGCATCGGCCGAGGAGTGCGTAGTGCCGCCGGACGCCTGCCCCGACCGTAATCCATTGCGCAACCCTTACGTAGGGGAGCTTCATGTGCACACAGCCTATTCGTTCGATTCGATCTTGGCGGGTGTGACGGCCAGTCCGCGCGACATGTACCGCTTTGCTCAAGGCGAAAGTCTCGCCCTGCCTCCCTTCGCGCCTGGGTCGGCCCAACGCACCACTCAGTTGCGGCGCCCCTTGGATTTTGCGGCAGCGACGGATCACGCGGAATTTTTTGGCGAGTTTCGCGTCTGCACGATCCCCGGCTACGATGGCTTCGACTCTGATTTTTGCCAGCGCTATCGTGAGCAGATCGAAGTCGCTCAAGACGCCGACCTTCTTCGCGAGCCCGGCAGCCCGCTGCCTCAGGTGTTCATTGATATCGCGTTGAAATTGGCAGTGCCGGCTCCGACGCGCTTTCCACTCTGCGGTACGGACAATGAAGACTGCATCGCTGAAACGTCGATGGTTTGGGAAGATGAGCAGGCTGCCGCCGAAGAGTTTAACGATCGGTGCGCGTTTACGACGTTTGCAGCCTACGAATGGACAGGCAACCCCGGCGGGGCGAACATTCATCGAAACGTGATCTTTCGAAACGACACGGTACCCGCATTGCCGACGTCGTACATCGAAGCCCCCAAACCTCAGCAACTGTGGAGCGCGCTCGATTCAGAATGCCTTAGCGGTTTGCCAGGCTGCGACGTGCTCTCGATTCCCCACAGCTCAAACTTCAGTCAGGGCTTGATGTTTGAGCCGACGAACGCCGACGGTTCGCCACTCTCCAAAGAAGACGCCGAGTTTCGTGCGGCGATTGAGCCGCTTGTCGAAATCCACCAGCATAAGGGCAACTCCGAGTGCAAAGTGGGCGTGCTTACGAACGACGAAGACTGCGGTTTTGAAACCTACGAGAAGGTAGGGATTCTCGACCCTCCTGATCCGGGCGTGTTCGTGCCGCCACTTTCGTTCGTGCGAAACGGGCTAAAGGAAGGTCTCGTCCAAGACGAGGCCGTTGGCGCCAACCCTTTTGAGTTTGGCTTCGTCGGCGCATCCGACACCCACAACGCCACTGCCGGCGCCACCCACGAGGGCGACTACCGAAACACTGGCCACATTGGTGCGCTTGATTGGGAGCCCCGACGTTTGCTCTACTTCCTTGCCGCCAGCGGGATGGAGTCCAACGGCGGAGGGCTCGCGATCGTGTGGGCTGAAGAGAACAGCCGCGATGCGATCTTCGATGCGATGAAGCGCCGCGAGGTGTACGCCACGAGCGGAACGCGTCCGACGCTGCGCTTCTTCGGCGGTTGGAACATGCCTTCAGACGCATGCGATTCACCGGACTCCGTCGAAATCGCGGATCAAAATGGTGTGCCGATGGGAGGCACGCTCGCAGTGCGTCTCGGTGAGCCCAGCGCGCCTCGGTTCTTTGTATCGGCGCAACAGGATCCTGGGCCTCCAGGGGAGCCAGGGACCCCTCTCGAACGCATTCAGATCGTCAAAGGGTGGGTTGACTCCGACGGCAACGCGCAAGAGAAGGTCTTCGATGTGGCGGGTGGCGATCGCACGGCGGATGTCGACATCAACACCTGTGAGACGTCCGGCAGTGGCTACGCTTCGCTTTGCACCGTTTGGCCGGACCCCGAGTTCGTCCCGGCACAACGCGCGTTCTACTACGCCAGAACGTTCGAGAATCCGGTCTGCCGATGGAGCACGATGCTTTGCAACGAGCTTGGCGTCGACTGCGGCGATATCGATAACGTTCCCGAGGACTTCGTTGAGTGTTGTTCGCCGATTATAGAAGACCAGAAGGTGATCAAAGAGAGGGCGTGGAGCTCGCCGATTTGGTACCGACCTGAAACGCTTTGAAGGTGCCTAAGCTTAGGAAGTGGCCATTGCTTCACTTTGCGTTGCTCGGGCTGGCGCTGTTCGTCGGCGCCAGGTGGTTTTCTCCAAGCGACGAGACGGAGCGAGCACGAGATGCTCGCATCGTTGTTTCTCAATCGCAGGTTGCCGCATTAGTCAGCCAGTACGAGGCTATGAGCGCCATTCCCGCGACTGACGCCGTGCGGGCCGAGCTCATTGAGGGCTTTGTCGAGGAAGAAATTCTCTACCGTGAAGCCCATAAATGGGGGCTGACATCGAACAACCAGGCCATCGATCTCAGGCTCCGTCAGAAGATGGCGTTTGTGTCAGACGACGAGCTATCGGACGAAGAGCTCGAGCGTCAGGCCAAAGCGTTGGGCTTGGACTCAGACGATCCAGTGATCCGCAACATGCTCGCCCACAACATGCGGTTGCTCTTGTCGCGAAGAGGCGAGCAAGATCCGACCGACGAGGAGGTTGAGGCGTACTACGCGAGCCAGCGCTCCCGGTTCGAGAGACCACCTCGATTGACGGGTTGGCATGTTTTCTTCTCCGAAGATCTCCGACAATCGTCGGCCAACGCGGCTGCCCGCGTGGCAAGGCTAAGGCTGAACACGGAGGTGCTGAGGCCCGAAAAGGCGGTCGAGCTGGGCGACGTTTCTCCGTTGGGAGACCGCTTTACGGGGCAGCTCGTCCGGCAGCTCGCATCCCGCTTTGGCGAAAAGTTCGCTCAGGTCGCCGAGAGCCTTCCCGAGGGGCAGTGGTCCGACCCCGTCGAGACTCCCTTCGGTGTTCACCTCTTGCTCGTCGAAGAGCGCACGCCACCACAGGCACCGCCGCTCGCAGAGATCCGCGCCCGTGTCGTGGCTGCGTACAAATCGAGCGAAAGACAAGAGCGCTTGGCCACCGCGATGAAAGAGTTGCGGGCACGTTATGAAGTGGTGGTCGAGTAGAACCGCTAGCCCTTGACGCACATCACTTGCTTGAGTTGTGCGACGACTTCGACGAGATCACGCTGGTAGTCCATGACTTTGTCGATGTCCTTGTAGGCGCCCGGAATCTCGTCGATGACCGCGTGGTCTTTGCGGCACTCGACACCCTCGGTTTGCGCCTTGAGATCGGCAACCGAGAACGACCGCTTCGCCTTTCCACGGCTCATTCGTCGCCCCGCGCCATGCGACGCCGAGTGGAACGACTGCGGGTTGCCGAGGCCCCTCACGATGTACGAATGAGTCCCCATCGACCCCGGGATGATGCCCATCTCGCCTTCACGCGCACTGATGGCGCCCTTGCGCGTCACCAACACCTCCTCGTCGAAGTGAACCTCCTCCGAAACGTAGTTGTGATGACATGCAACCGGCTCATCGAACTTCACCTTCGGGAACAGCTTCAAGAGCACGTCTTGGTAGAGCTTCAGCATCACCTCGCGGTTCAGCTTCGCGTACCGCTGCGCCCAGAACAGATCCCGGCGGTATTCCTCCATCTCGCGCGTTCTCGCCAAGAACACCGCCAGGTCGCGGTCCGGAAGCTCAGCGTTGTGCGCCAGCTTCTTCGCGCGCCCGATGTGAATCTCGGCGAGCGTCTTGCCGATGTTGCGCGACCCCGAGTGCAGCATCAGCCACACGTGGTCGTCGGCGTCCAGGCAGAGCTCGATGAAGTGGTTTCCTCCACCAAGGGTGCCCATCTGCTTACGCGCCTTTCCGAGGCGGTCCTGCACCTTGTCGGTGAGATCGTGAAACCCCTTCCAAAGCGGAAGCTTCTCGGCGTACCTAGTCACCTGGTTGTGCTGGTTGAACCCGACCGGGATCGCCTTTTCGACGCGGTGCCTGAGCAACGCCAGCGAATCCGGCAAGTCGTGCGACGTCATGTTCATCTTCACGGCCGCCATGCCGCAGCCGATATCGACGCCCACCGCGGCCGGCGACACCGCATCCTTCATCGCGATCACCGATCCCACCGTCGC
>CAXMND010000158.1:0-12666 GCA_964194675.1 uncultured Coxiellaceae bacterium
GAGAATCCTTCCTTCGGCGTCGCCGGAGTTGCGATCTCGAGCAGCGACGATGCTGGGGTCCAATGGTGATTGGGTGACTTCACGGTCGACCTGTGGGTGACCCCGCCCGAGGACGAACCACAATACGAAGGCGATCAACCCTACGACGATGATCGCGGCCAACGACGCCCGTTTCAAAATCGCCATGGAGGCCAGAGAGTATGTCGCCTGGCGCGCCCCGCCAAGGCCCTTGATGATCCGCACACTTAGCGCTGCCAGCGAACCGTCTCGGCGCCGCCCTTGATCACCTGGTTCTGGTCGAGCCCATCCTGACCGGACAGGTAGACCCCCGAGCCGCCTCGGCGGTTCGAGGTAAAGGCGATGATTCGGCAGTCGGGCGAAAATGCGGGGTCTTTGTTGTCGCCCTGCCCCTGCGTGAGGCGTTTGTATTCCTGGGTCTCGACGTTGACCGTGAATACGTCGAAATTCGAATCGCGACCACTGAACGCGATCAGTGGCTGCTCAGGGTCCATGCACCAGACCGGAGTCTGGTTGTGGCCTCCGCGGAAGGTCACTCGCTTCACGCCGCTGCCGTCACGATTCATCGTGAAGACCTGTGGGCTCCCATGACGGTTCGACACGAATGCCAGCTTGCTTCCGGGGCCGCATGTCGGGCTCACGTCGATTCCGCGGCTCTTGGTCAGACGTCGTACGGCACGTCCATCGAGATTCGAACTGTAGATCTCGGAGTTCCCTTGGCGAGACGACGTGAAGTAGACTCGATCACCACAAATCGTGGGCGCCATGTTGATGCCCTTACCGCCGATTACACGCCTTCCTCCGACGCGGGTGTTGGTGATGAACATTCCCTTGCTCGAGAGCCGCGTGTACCAGATAGCGCCGGCACCAAACGACGGAAGCATCGACACCCCGCCGCCGCTCGAAACGCGACGAACGCCGTAGCCATCCATGCTGGCGGCGTAAACACTCTTCCGACCTGGCCCGAGCTTGCGCGCAAAGGCGATCTCGGTCCCAAACGGACCGCGGACCCCGGTGACGATGGCGATCACCTCATTCGCAAAGTCGTGCATCCACTTACGGACGTCGTTGGGGCTGCCTCGGTAGGTCTTTCGCAGCGCTGCCGTGCCCGCCCCAGTCGATTGGTAGAAGCGAAGCTCGATGCTCACATCCGAACGCCTCTGTGAGATCGTTCCCTTGATGACGCCGTTGGCGCCGAGCACGGACCAGGAGCCAAGATCGATCCCGATTCCCATACTGCCGAAGTCGTGGCGGATCGACCCAGGACCGATGACGCGAAAGCCCGGCATCAAGCGGAAGTCGTTGCGCAGAATGTCGGCACCGCCAACGGCATGGACCTTCGGATCCCCAATTAGATCGGGAATGCCGATTCGAAAGGCCTCTTCGTCGCCGGCATCGATGTCCACGACGATCTTGTCGTCTGGAAGTGGTGGCTCATCATCCTCACTGGCCGCGGGCATCGCCGCAAAGACGACGGGCGCAAACACGAGCGCACAGAGCAACCCCCCGCGAAACCCTCGATGTCCGGTTGGTGTCAAAGCCATGCCCATCCCTCACTGAAAATGGCGTCCGAAGAAACGCAAAGAGATCGTGTTTCCTAGAACTTGATTTGCGATCGACTCGGGCGGTGGTGGTAGAGCGGCGCCCTCCGCCTCATCCACCCTGCGACGAACGGCGGCGTCGAAGGATTCATTCCCACTCGGCCTCGTGATTTCGTAGTCTTCCACGCGCCCTTCCTCCGAGATCGAAAGCTCGAGGACACAGGTTAGCTTTTGGAGCTCCTCTTCGGAGATGCTCGTGGGGGTTCGAAAGCCCCGGCGGAAGTAGGAGTAAAGTTTGCCGATATAGATCTCCCGGTCGGTGCCGGTCGCTTTGGTACCTTCCGCGATGCCATCCGGGTCACCTTCGAGCTCGGGGCCTTTCGACAGGTCGGAAATGGCGCCCGCGCGCTCGCCTAGCTGAGAGAGGAGGTCTTCGTCGGGCTTGTCGCGCTTGTGTTTGGGCTTGGTCATGCCCTTATCCGCTTTCCCCGTCGGCGCGGCCGCTACTGGATCGGACTGCGGGGCTTCGGGCACTGGAGCCTTCTGGGGAGCCTCCGGCATCTCCTTACTCGGAAGGGCCCTTGGCTGCTTCTTCTTACCGAGCCGAACGAAGTGTGTCTCGATGACTTCGATCGGTGGAGGCGGCAGCGCAGCAGTCGACGTCCCCAGAACCGACTGCATCGCGCCGAGAAGAAATGCGCTCAGCAGCGCAAGCATGGGGATCGCCACGAACGCGCCGAACGCAAACCCGATTCCGCCGGCGACTTCGATGAAGGTCGTCGGCTCGGCCTCCAAAAGACAGAGCGCCCGCCAATCGGCCGCCTTGGAGTTAGCCATCCTATCTTGGCTTCCGGGTTATGGGATCGGTGACGAGGCCCATCTTCCCGATCCCAGCCTGACGCACGAGCGCTAGGACCTGCGCGACCGTACCGTAGGGCACCTCCTCGTCGGCCTGCACGAAAACCTCGCCCACACTTCGAACGCGTTCGTCGACCGTGAGCCGTTCTTTCAACACGTCGAGCGAAACCTCTTCGTCGAAAAGGAAAATCCGCTGGTCACGTTGTACCGTGATGATCGGAACGTCTTCGTCGATGTTCATTCGGGGCGCGTCTGCCTTGGGAAGCTCCACATCGATACCGGTGGTGAGCATGGGCGCCGCAATCATGAAAATGATCAGCAAGACGAGCATGACGTCGACCAGGGGAGTCACGTTGATCTCGCTGAGAGGGCTACCGGGCCCGCCGCTGTTGCTCGAAAACGACATGCCCTACTCCACCAGCAGATGCCTGCGGATGATGTTGAGGTAATCGCTCGCAAAAGCCGCCGTCTCGCTGTCGACGACGCGGATGCGTCGAACGAAATAGTTGTAGGCCATCACCGCGGGGATGGCAGCGGCAAGCCCGAGAGCGGTGGCGATGAGTGCTTCGGCGATGCCGGGCGCGACGACGTCGAGACCAGCACTCTTCTGGCCATGAATCTGAATGAAGGCGTTCATCACGCCCCAGACGGTTCCAAAGAGGCCTATGAAAGGCGCCGTGGACGCGGTCGTCGCAAGGAAAGACACCTTGTTCTCGAGGCGAGTCAGCTCAGCGCTCTGGGCCCGCCGAAGGGCGCGCTCCACATTGTCGACGTCGGCCTTCACGGGCCGTCCCGTCCTCGCAATGCGCGCGAGCTCCCGGTACCCGGCACGAAACACTGTCGCGATAGGCGAACGCTCGTACTGTGCAGAGCGACCATGGATCTCGTTCAGTGATTTCGCATTCCAGTTGCGAGCTTTTTCCTCCGACCAGAACAACTCGAGGAAGCTACGGCTTTGGTCCGTGACCTGCTTCAAACGGATCCACTTCGCGCCGATGATGTACAGGCACATCACCGTCATGAACACGAGGATCACCATGACGAGCTGCACGACCGGCGAGGCGCCGATCACGAGCTGCCATGGGCTGAGTGAATGGGGCGCGCTCGTCTGCAGGAATACCGAAAGCATCAATGGCTACCCCCCACGAGCGACCCCGACGACTCAGTTACCAGAAGCACTGACGTTACGGTCTCGCGCCCAGCCGGCTTCGTCGGTGCCCGTCGCCATCTCCTCGCCGACCGAGGTGACGGAGATCTGGTTCGAGCCCATTCCGAGCGAAACCAAGTAGCTACGAACCGCCTGACCGCGCCGTTCCCCGAGGGCGATGTTGTACTCCTCCGTGCCCCGCGGATCGGCGGCGCCAGTAAGAAGGAGGCCCACATCGGTGTTTTGGCTGCGATAGCATTCGACCGCCTCTTGGATCGACGTCCGCGAGCTACCGTCGAGCTCGGCCGAGTTGAACTCGAAGTAGACCGTTTCGAACGCACATGGATCTTCCATGGGCTCAACCTCGATCGGTTCCGGCTCGGGAACTTCGAAGCCAGTCGTGTCTTCGACCTCGGGTTCCTCAGCATCCTTTTTGCAGCCAACTACAAGGACGGCGAAAAGCGTGAGGCACAGCAGGGCCGCCAGAGATGGATTCAGTTGTCTCTTCATGGAGTCTCTTCCCCTTCCCTCTGCACCGCAGAGGTTACGAGCGCCAGTCTAGTCGCCGCACAAGACCGCGCAATTTTCGAGTGACTGCGTGGGGTTAAACGGCTCACTTTTTCTCGCTCTAAATACGCGAAGTCCGCTGCCACGGTCAAAGATGTCGCTAATTGTAATGCTCGGATTCCCAGAGCTATGCCACCAAGATGGACGCCAAAGAGCGGTATTGGTGGCAGCGGCCTGAGCAGGTCGTCGCGCCCCCACGCTATCGCCTAGACGACCGCATGGTTGATCCAGGTCGGGCCTGCGGCCCCCGCCCCACCGCCCCCACGCTATCGCCTAGCTAGCCGGTGGCGCGACGGATTGCGTGGCCGACCTTGAAGCCTACCGCCGATGCGGCCACCCCGAGGCGGCTGCGTTGAGTCCGCAATCGGGTGACGAGTGGTGCCCGCGCCGGAAGCGATATCCACAGTCGCAGCAAGTGCCGCTTTCGCTCGGGCTCGGGGAAGTCCTCGTAGTCGGTTCGCGCATGAAGGACGGTGTGATTGGACAGCAACTGGATGTCCCCAGGTTGCAAGTCCATGTCGAGGTAGAGTTTAGGCGAGCCGGCGATCTCGTTGTAGAGGTCCAGCAGCACGCGGTCCTCTAGGGACAACATGGACTCCCCTCGGAAACTGACCGCGGAACGGAAGTAGTCGGTGTGGTAGAAAGTTCGCAAACACTCGCCGTCGTATCGGCACGGACGAACCGGAAGGTACCGTACGCCGCCTTCCCCTTTGGTGTCCATCACGAACGGCCGATAGAAGCGACCCACCGCTTCGGGCTGGCGATGAAGAAGCTCGTTGTACACCGATATCGAGCTGACGATGCGGCTCTGGCCGCCTCTCCTGGCTTTCTGGAGGCATAGAAGTCCGACGACATCGGCCGCGTCGCAGTGGAAGTTGATGTTGATCCGGGTACGGTAGTGACGAACCAAGTCAGGGCTCTCCCCGGTGTCGATCACGTGCCCCAGAAGATCGCCTTGCGGGTTCTGCGCACCGGGGATCCCAAAGTGAAGTCCGAAGCACCAAAAGAAGGTCTCGGCTTCATGCTCTGACCACCGTGTGACCGGCACACCGCTCAACACTTGAAAGCCGCGCCCCGTCGCTATCTCGCGACGCCAACGGTCGATCTTGTGGGTCAGCGTCGGAAGCGGAAAGTCCTCCCGGGAGAGCTCCCCCATCGCTTTGCCGCTGCCCTTGGCGCTCTCGAGCGCCGCATCCAACTCCTCCACGTCGGATTCGGTAAGCGCTTCGCGCCAGTCGTCACGCTGCGCCATCTGATTGCCCTTCCACGCAGCCGCGATCGGCAACGGCTCCCGCAACACACCCGCCTGTGGCCTGGCGAAGTAGTGAATCGTCTGGGCAGTGAGGTTCTTGTACACGACGCGGCGGCGCCTATTGTACAGCCTCGATGCGGGCAGGCACATGCTTGTGCCACGGCGTCCCAGCCAGCCAGTCTCGATCCTCGCTCGCGGTGAGCTCATTGGGCGCGATTCCGGTCTGAATTCGGTCTCCCCCGTTCTCGACGTGGTCGACGCCTAGCCCGTTCGGAAGCGACACGTGACCCGGCTGCATCATCGTGGACACTTCGACCAGCACCTCGACCGACGCCCGCTTGGTCGTCAGTCGAACCCGATCGCCGTCGGTCACACCGAGTTGCGCGGCATCATCGGGGCTGATCCGGAGCGAACCTTCGGCGTCTTTCTTTCGCCAGGCTGGATCGCGAACGATCGTGTTTGCTGTAAACGACCGACGCTCGCCCGCGGACAATACGAACGGAAAAGCACGGTCGCCCGTACCGGCCTCCTCCGTGCGAAGCGAGTCGAGCTCGTCGAGCAGCTCCGGAATCGCCGCATGAAATTTCCCGCCCGAGGTTTTGATACGCTTCCAACTCTCATCGAACTCATCGACAGAGTAGATGACCCCGGAAGGGCTCGCGAGGATGGCGTCGAAGAGGCGCTCCGGTGCCTCGAACCCCTCGCCGCCGAAGCCGGCGCGCCGAAGCGAATCTGGATACGCAGCGGCGAACTGATGGGCGAGACCCCAAGCGACCGCTCCCTGCTGAAGTCCGTCAGGGAGATGAGGACCGAGCGTTCGATAGAGGATCACCGGAGCGTAGGGTGCCAGCTTCGGATTGGTGAGAACCGTACCGAAGAACACGGGGATGAAAGCCTCCCGGTTCTCGGCAGCCGCCGCATGCAACGGAGCGAGGTCCTCCTCAGTGTACGCACCAAGAGCCTCACACAGGCGCGCATGAATTTCCGCCTCGGGTAGGACCCCGTCGGGCGGGTCGAAAAGCGGATGCCTCAGGTGAAAGTAGTTGGCGGGGAACTCAAAATTGAAGAAGGTGGCCTCGGCTTTCTCGAACTGGGTGGACGTCGGCAAGATATAGTCCGCAAGCCGTGCCGTCTCGGTCATGGCAATGTCGATCACGACGAGAGTATCGAGCGAGCTCAGCGCCTCCCGCATGCGGCGGCTGTCGGCCAATGAATGGGCCGGATTTGCGCTTTCGACGATCATCGCGCGATATCGTTTGGGATGATCGGTCAGGATCTCGTCGGCGATCACGTTGCAAGGGATCAATCCCGAAATGATGCGGGCGCCGACGACCGGTGTCACTTTGTCCTTCGAGGCTGGTCCCGCGATCTTGTCGAGCCCGCCCGCGATGTTGACCAGTGGCGCGGGAATGTACTGCGCGCCCTTCTTCCCGAAGTTCCCTGTGAGAAGCCACAAGAGCTTGTTGAGGTAGCTGCTCAATGTGGAGTGTCGGTTCATCTGGATGCCAAGGTCCTCAAACACGGCCACGCTCTTTGCCTTGCCGATCAGTCGCGCAGCTTCCCGGACGAGTGACTCGGAGACACCAGACCTCTCGCAGTACTCCGAGATCGGTACCTCGCGAAGCGCCGCAAGTACAGGCTCATAGTCGTCGACGTGGTCTTCCAGCCATTTCGGCGCAATGAGATCCTCTGCGACGAGCACCGCTCCCAATGCTGCGAGGAGCCACGCGTCAGTTCCAGGCTTCACCTGAAGGTGGACATCGGCGATCTCTGCCGTTTCCGTGCGACGAGGGTCGATCACGATCATCGACCGCTCGGGGTCTTTGGCGATCGCTTTGAGGGTCACGCGCGCGCGGGGGATGCTGTGGGACTGCCAAGGGTTCTTCCCGATGAACAGCGCGACTTCGCAATGCTCGAAATCGCCCCGGACTGCCGAGCCCATCATGCGGCCGTTGACCCAGAACTCGCCGGTCTTTTCCTGCGCGAGCGCGTTCGATCGATACCGCGAACCGAGGGCTCGCCGCGTTGCCGTGGAATACGCGCCCGGCAGGTGGTTCCCCTGCCCACCGCCGCCATAGTAAAAGATGGTCTCGCCACCGTGTTGATCGCGTACGGCCCCGAGCCTCTGTGCCACCTCTCGAATCGCGGTGTCCCAATCGATCTCCTCGAACGTCCCGTCAGCCTTCCGTCGCAGCGGTGAGGTGATTCGGTCAGGGCCGTTTTGATAGAAATCGAGTCGGTGCGCCTTCTCACAAGCGTATCCCCGAGAAGCGGGGTGTGCTTTGTCGCCCCGAATGCGCGTGAAGTGCCTGCCGCCCTCCCCGCCCAGCTGAACTTCGAGACCGCAATTGCACTCACACAGAATGCAGGCCGTTTTTTCCCAAGACCCGGACATAGGAGAACCTCGCTCTTCGCTAGATGTCGCCGTTCAGGTCATCCTAGTCCGGACGCTCATGAAGCGTAAGTGCCAATGCCCCTGCGATTCGGCCGGGGCCGCTGCGAGCGCTCAGGTGGAAAGAGGGACGTCGAAGCGGCGGCGTGGTAGCACGCCACCATGAGCATCGTAACGAGACGCTGGGTTCGTTGGGGGGTGCCGCTCGCCCTCGCGGTCGTCGCGGTCTGGATTGTGAGCAATCGGCAAGCCGGGAAAGCCCCGGGACCCCTGCCCCCCGCAGTCCTGGCCAAGGGGCCTCCTGCTTTCCGCCAATCGAAGACGGACCTCAATTTGAGCCCTCAGTCCATGCAGAGCATGTGGCCCGCGGGACACCGTGACAGCTCGAATACGGACTTCGTTCCGACAACTCTCCGCAGCGACTACGAGCTCGACAAGCGCCTGCTCGAGGGTCATCCGATCTTCTGGGCGCCGACGACCGGGATCGACGGGACCTCATACGTGGTGACTGGGGCGCCACCTGGGAACAGTCATCTCTTCGCGATCTCTGCGGATGGTGAAATTCTCTGGGCGGCCCCGCCACAGGAATCACTCGCAGACCTCGATTCGTTCGCGATCATGAACGCACCCGCAGTCGATGCGGCAGGGGACTTGTACGTGGGGGATCGCAACCAACTTTGGGCGTTCAAGCCGAACGGCGATCTGAAGTGGGTCGTGGACCTCGAGCCGTACGGTGTCGATTGGGGCTTCATGACGGTCGTCATCAGTCGGCAAAACTACGTCGGGGGCGTGACGACCAACGGCAAGGTGTTGTTCTTCTGGTCGCACAACGGCGAGCTCGCGACACCTCCGCTCGACCTTCCCGGAGGCCCAGGCCCTGCACCCGAAGACGAACCGCCCGATGGCCTGTGGAAGGGCCTGATGGATCCGGCCGTGATCCCTTTCCTGTTCAATCTGATTCAAGGTTGGGAGCTCGAGGTCGCAAACACACCCGCGCTCCATCCGGAGACCGGCCGCCTCTACATCACCGCCGCCGGGAAGACCCCCGAAACCGGAATTCTGTACGGAATCGACATCACCGACGACGCGCTCACGATCGTGTTTCAAGCCCCGATGGGTGGCGGAAGCGGGACGAGCCCCGCGATTTCCCACGACGGCAACTCGGTCTATGCGGTGGACGAGCTCGGGAGAATGATCTCGATCGATGCACACACCGGGAAACGGCAATGGCAGAGCAAGGAAGGTGGTGGTGGCTCAGCATCGCCGAGCATCGGCGCGGACGAAACGATTTACACCCCTTTTCAGGACCAAATCACGGCTTTCGCACAGGACGGATCGGTTCGGTGGGAAAAGAGCTACAACGACATCTGCAAGGAACGACTGCCGAAACCAGGGGGTGTCTGGAACTTCGTGTTGTCGGAACCGGTTGCGTTCATCGACAGCATCCTCACGGTTGGGCCACATAGTGGATGGATGAACGTCGTCTGCGGCTATCACCTGCCGAGCATTCTGTCGCGGAGCGAACGAACCCGCGTACCGATCCCACGCGAATCGCTCTTCGTGACGTTCGACCTGGCTGACGGTACGATCGTTGGAGAGCCGATCCTATTACCCGAAACGAGTGAGGGCTTCATCACGCCGCTGACCAATGGAAATGCCGTGGTGACGACCTCGGGCGCGATCAGCTCGATCTTCTACAACATGGTCAACCGAATCCTGCCGGAAAACCTCAAAGTCGCCGGGCCGCCAAAGGCGGGACTTCTGCTATTAAAGCCGCGATGACTAAGCTTCCATCGCACCTGGTCTTCTACGATGGCGTGTGTGCGATGTGCAACGGAATCGTGAAGTGGATGCTGCGTATCGACGACGCGCGGGTTTTTCGCTTCGCGGCGCTTCAAAGCGACACCGCCGACGAAGCCCGGAAGACTCATCCCGAGATCCCGAGCGAGCTCGAAACCATGGTGTACGTTCGTGACGGCGAGGTGTTCTTGCGATCGCGAGGCGCGTTCGAAGCGATGCGAGAGGTCTCCTACCCTTGGAAGGCCCTCTCCTGGCTCCGGGTCCTCCCGGTCTGGCTGACCGATTTCTTCTACGGAATTCTCGCGAAGAGTCGCTATCGTGTTTTCGGGAAGTACGACCAATGCCCGCTGCCACCGGCGGAAGACCGGAGTCGCTTCCTGCCATAGCGATGTAGGGGTGTATCTCACCCATTTGGGTGTAATGACACCCGTTGCTACCTTGTTGGGATATGAGGGCGTGGCGTACCTGGCTTTTCGCGATCTTGGCGATCGCAATGGGGTGTGATGGCGGTTTGATCGGCGCCAAACAGCTGACGGGCGATTCGCGCTCCGTCGACGCCGGTGTGCCCCCAATCGATGTGCCGGATGGCAGTGTCGAGCCACCCATGGATGCCGGGATGATCCCCGACGCGGGGCCCTGCGGGAATGGCCCGTTCGCCACTCCGACTCCGGACTGCCAACCGACACCAGTCCCGAACACAGGGGATCCGCACGCGGACTGCGTAGCGCGCATCAATCAATTCAGGTGGGACTGCCAGTGCCTGCCCCCTCTCGCGCGATGGGTTGACGGCGAAGCCTGTGCCGATGGCAATGCAGAATATGACAGCATCAACGGACCGCATGCGAGCTTCGACGATCAGCCCTGTGGTTCCGGAGGTCGTGGCCAGAATGAGTGTCCAGACTGGGGCTCTAACGAAGAAGTGATCGATGGCTGCCTCTTTGTGATGTGGGACGAAGGCCCCGAAGATGGCGACCCGGGCACCATCAACGGCCACTACATGAGCATGTCGTCCACCTCGTTCACCCAAGTCGCTTGCGGCTTTTACACCACGCCGGGTGGCCTGGTGTGGGGCGCTCAAAACTTCGACTGAGGATTGGCACGCCTATCATGAGAGCCACACTACTTTTTCTTTGTGTCCTGGCGGTTGCTTGTGGGAACGACGTCTTCGGGGGAGATCGGGGCGGCACCGGAAACACTTCGGGTGGTACCGGAGGAGCGGGTGGCAGCCCGACCTTCGAGGCGGATTGCAGCAATGGGCCCCTTGCCACACCGGTCGCGAATTGCGCTCCCGAAACCTTGGAGAGCACCGGCGATCTGGCGCAGGATTGCGTGAATCGCGTCAATCAACTTCGGTGGGAGTGTCAGTGCTTGCCGCCTCTACAGCGTTGGAGCGCAGCAGAAGGGTGTGCGAACCAACATGCCGAGTATGACAGCACGCGAAGTCCACACGCGGGCTTCGTCGATGGAATTTGCTCCCCCAGCGGCTGGGCTCAGAACGAGTGCCCGGGCCGGCGCTCGGCGGACCAAGTGGTGTCCGGCTGCCTCCAGGCAATGTGGGATGAAGGCCCAGGCGAGCCTTTCTCAGAGCACGGCCACTACATCAACATGACCAACTCGGACTACACTATGGTCGCCTGCGGCTTCTACGAGGTAAGCGAAGGCGACGTCTGGGCGGTCCAGAACTTTCAGTAGCTACGTCGCTACTCGGTCTCGGGCGTCCACGCGGTGGCAGCTTGGTCGCCCTCTTCGAGGCCGAGCCAAATCCGAAGCTGCTTCATCATGAACTCGGTGCCTTCCCGGGTAGAGAGGTCGACGCGGTACGTGTTGATGTAGCGAACACTCTCTTGCAGCCACTGGTCCCAGCCCTCTTTCGAGACCTTCTCATAGACGAGCTGACCGAGCTCGTTCGGAAACGGCGGCCGGGCAAGGCCGGGGAGCTCACGATCGAGCTTGAGACAGTGGACCAGGCGATTGGTATCAGCTTCAGGCATCGCTTCTCTGAGAGAACCTAGCACCGGCGCGCCCGGTGGCTACCCCAGAATCCGAAAGAAGGAACGCAACATCTGATAGGTGAGCCCCCACACGACGCGGCCATCGACGTCGTACGCCGGGAAGTCGACGTGGGTCCCGTGCCACTCGTACGGCCGCACCGTATCCACTTCGCCTCGATACAAGGGCAGGAGCGGCGTCCAAAGGGCCTCCGCGACCTCGCGATTGTCGACCTGCAGGGGAGCCTCGCGGTGAACCTCGAACACGAACGGTCGAATCACGGTTTCCTGTGGCTTACCGCGAGCGATAGCCTGAAGGTCATCGAGCTGGCCGATGTGGTCGGCCCCGATGGCAAGGTCGAACCCCACCTCTTCGCGTGTTTCGCGTATTGCAGTGTCGAGCAGCGACGCATCCTCGGACTGGTGCCGCCCCCCGGGAAACGCCATGTGACCCGACCACGGATCGCGAGGATGCTCCGCCCGCCTGATGAAAAACACCTCCGGCCCGGCTCCGGTTTCGCGCAGGAGCATCGCCACCGCAGCCCACTTGTCGTGCTCCGACAACTCCTTCGGCGCCCGCCCCCCGAGCACGCTCCGCACATCCGGCAACCCAAGAACCGTCACCTCGCTTCGCTAGCGTTGCTCGAGGTGTCGGTCAACCACCCACCGCGGCCGCCGCTGACCCTGACACTGGCGCTGGCGCTGGCACTGGCGCTAGCACTGGCGCCGACGCTGACACTGGCGCTGGCACCGACGCTGGCACTGGCGCTGGCTGTGGCAGGGGCGGAGACAGGCGCGGTGCCGGCGTAGCTCGCATCAGCTCAGCCTCGTTGCTTTGGAATGCGGTGACGATGACTGAGAACGTTGAAGGTGCGCGCCGCTCAGCGGTTACGATCTCTCGTCGTTTCTACGAACCTGGAGACGTGCTCGGCGCTCTTCAAGAATTCTACAGCAACGACACGAAGATGCGTGAAGGTAGTTCTGAAGAGATCACCGAGGGCAAACAGGCGAACCACGAACGCCTCGAAAGCTTTTTGGGCAGCCTCAAGCAGTTCAACAGCGCCACGCTTCACAGCTCGGCCGTTGGCGAGAACGTCACGATG
>CAXMND010000159.1:0-6932 GCA_964194675.1 uncultured Coxiellaceae bacterium
TCATTCGTAACCTGGGGCCCGATCAACGAGTACATCGTGGCTCCCGGGGACGCGGACGAGGAGTTTTCGCCCGAGGCCGGGAGCTCCGTCGAAGGCGATGCGATAGTCACAGACGCGGTCGTGGCCCACCTTGCCATCCAGACACCTGATGTCGTCTTCGTCCATCTCGATAACCCCGACTTCCAAGGGCACCCCCACGGCTTCTCCCCGATGGCGCCGGAGTACGTGCAATCGCTCGAGATCGTCGATACGCAGATCGGCCGGGTCCTCGATGCCGTCCGTGCTCGGCCTACGTATGGCCGTGAAGATTGGCTCGTCGTCGTCACGACAGACCACGGCGGACTCGAGTCCGGCGGAGTAACGGCTCATGGCGGTCAGAGCGCTGAAGAGCGGACGATCCCCTTCATCGCTTCCGGTGGAGCGACGCGTAGAGGGGCGATCATTTCCCCCGGCCCCGGCCACACCGCCGTCCCACCAACCGTGCTTCAGCATCTGGGCCTTGCCATCGACCCTTCCTGGGGCTGGGAGAGCGAGCCTTTCGGTTTGTGATCCTGCTACTTCGCAGCCTGTGCCGGCATGCGGACCGCGTGGTGCGGAGGCCGACTTCGTGTCACTGATACAGCTATGAATCTCACCTTCACCGAGGAAGAAGAAGCGTTTCGTCAGGAGGTTCGCGCCTGGATAGAGGAGGCGATGCCCGAGGAGATGCGTGAAAAGGCGACCGGGGAGGGGCACTTCACCCCCGAAGACTCCGCCGAGTGGCACCGGATCCTCTACGCGAAGGGTTGGGTGGCGCCTCATTGGCCGAAGGAGCTCGGGGGCACCGGTTGGGATGCTGCGCACCGTTTCATCTTCACCGAGGAGATGGAGACGGCCGGGGCGCCGCCGCTTTCGGTGTTTGGCCTTTCGATGGTCGGTCCACTGATCATCAGCTTCGGCACCGACGCCCAGAAGGAGCGATTCCTGCCCAAGATCCTCAGCGCGGAAGAGTTCTGGTGCCAGGGGTACTCGGAGCCGGGCTCCGGGAGCGACCTCGCGTCGTTGCGGATGACGGCCGAAGATGCTGGCGACCACTTCATCGTCAACGGTCAGAAGACATGGACGAGCTTCGCGCAGTTCGCGGACTGGATCTTTTGTCTCGTTCGGACGGACCCCTCCGTGAAGCAGCAGGCGGGGATCACCTTCCTCTTGATCGATCTCAAGAGCCCAGGTGTCGAGGTGAAGCCCATGCTGACGCTCGGCCACACCCCAGCGTTTTGCGATACGTTTTTCGAGAATGTGAAGGTCCCCAAGGAGAATGTGATCGGCAACATCAACAACGGGTGGACCATGGCCAAGGCGCTTCTCGGTCACGAGCGAACGATTCTTGCGATGATCGGGCCCTCCCGAAATACTTTGATGAAGCTCAAGCGCATTGCCGCCACCAAGATGGTGAACGGGCGCCCCATGCTTGAGGACCCGCTCTGGCGCGCCAAGATCGCCCGCCTCGAGATGCGCTTCCGTGCGCATCTCATGGTGAGCTACCGCGCGCTCGCCGAGCAGCAAAAGGGCCGGATGCCGGGTCCCGAGTCCTCCATCCTGAAGCTAGTAGGCACCGAGCTCATCCAGGAGCTAACCGAGCTCTGCATGGAAGTCATGGGCGAGAATTCGCTCACTTGGTACAACCACGGCGTTGTCCCGGCGGTCGAGGAATCGATCGGGCCCTACTTCTGCTACGAACGTGCCGCAACGATCTACGGCGGCTCCAACGAGATTCAACGCAACGTCATCGCGAAGATGATCCTGCAGCTGCCGAGCAGCTGAGCGGTTATAGGAGAGATTTCCAAATGGATTTCGAGCTCGATCAAGATCAACAAATGCTTGCCCGAACGGTGGCGGACTTCGCAAAGAACGAGTCCCCCGTCGCGCGCTTTCGTAAGTTTCGCGACGACGACATTGGCTACGACCCGGCGGCCTGGAAGAATATGGGCGAGCTCGGATGGCTGGGTGTCCCGTTCCCGGAGTCCGTGGGTGGTTTTGGCGGCGGCTTCACCGAGTGCGCCTTGGTCATAGAGAACCTTGCGGCGACCCTTGTGCCCGAGCCGTATCTCGCGTCGGTGGTCCTTGGTGGGATGACCTTGCTGCGGGCCGGCAACGAGGCCCAATATGCGGCCTACCTCACACCGATGATCGAGGGCGACACGACCCTCGCGCTTGCGTACTCGGAGGCGCAGAGCCGATACGATGTGACCGCCATCGAGACGACCGCCACCCGTAACGGCGCCGGCTACAGGGTCTCGGGTAACAAGACCTGGGTGCTCAACGGGCATCACGCGGATCACCTCATCGTGTCGGCCAAAGCGCCCGGCGGCGTCACCCTCTTTGTCGTGCCACGGGATGCGGACGGGCTCACGGTTACGGTCGCCAAGATGATCGATGGCCACAAGGCCGCGTTCATCAAGCTCGAGGATGTTGCTGTCGCCGAAGATGCTCGGCTCGGCGAAGAAGGCTCCGGCGCCGCCGTTCTCGGTCGGACGATGGACTACGCCGCGGCCGCGGCCGTCGCAGAGGGAGTTGGACTCGCGACCACCATGCTCCACATGACGACCGACTATCTCGGCACGCGAGAGCAATTCGGCGCCAAGATCGGATCGTTCCAAGCGTTGCAGCACCGGGCCGTCGACATGTACGCCGAGGTCGAGCTCCTTCGTTCGATCTCGATGGCCTCGATGGTGCGCGCCGACGAAGACGACGCTACCGAACGACGGCGCGATGTCTCGGCTGCCAAATATCAGCTCGCCACGGGCGGTATCTGGGTCGCCCAGCAGTCGCTACAGCTTCATGGCGGCATCGGCGCCACCGACGAACACGACATCGGGCTCTACTTCAAGCGGATGTACACTCTGAACGCCCTCTTCGGCGACGAGGAGCACCACGTAGCCCTTTTTGCGAACGACCCCGCTTTTGTCGAAGCCTCCATGTAGGTGGAGTCAGCCCCTGAAAAAAGGGGACAGTCTCCTTTTTAGTGCCGAGTAGGCTCGGATTGCGGGTTCGGTGGAGAGTTGGAAGCCGAAGGTTTGGAAGTCGAGGACTTCTAGGTAGATGCCGTGGTCTTGGCGGGCGTCGAAGTATCGGAAGTCGATCGTGAGCGCGGGGCCGAGTGATATCCCGCCGCGGACGACGGTGCGGTAGCCGCTGCTTTCGAGCGTTGCGGAGATCTGCTCGATGCCGGTTTGGTAGATGCCGACATGATGGAAGGCGATGTCGGTGTCCCGTAGCGCCCGCGCGTAGTGCTCTGTGCCTTCTCCGGGGCCCAAGAACTCGATCTGTGCGTCTCCGGCGTAGCCAAGCGCGAACTCGAGCTTGCAATCGCGTCTCTCGCCTTCCTCGATCCAGTTGGGCGCGGCCAGCGTGGCGTGTAGGAAAGGCCCGGCTCCGAGCGCCTCGGCGCGGCGAACGCAGGACGCAACGTCCCGGCACGTGATTCCGTACTGTTGTGGAAATCCGAGCCCCAAACGGTAGAAGAAGTCGCGCGGGAGCCGCTCTTCGATGTGCGGCACGGACAAGTCGTCGAGGACCCGGCTAAGAACGTGATTCGTCGTGAGGACGTTGGGACTCATCAGAAGTAGCTCTTGGCAGCCCGGAGGCCTCTGCGAATCGTCGTGAGCGCGCGATACGCGTCGGGCACTCGAGGTCGCTTCCCTTCTGCGGCGGCTTGGTGTCGCGAGTGAGCCAGCACCACAGCGCCGAGGCTCGATCCGATTCGTTTGACCAAGTGGCGCGTCGGGCCGAGCTCCCTGCCGACTTCTTCCAGGTAAGAGCGTAGGTCGTGCCGCTGATAGTCGAGGATCGCCTGGCTCTCTTCCGAGTTCACCCAGTCCGTCAAGAAGAGCGCATCACCGAAGGCGGATCGTGGAACCGGCGGCATACCCATGGCGTCGAACACCATATTCAGCCATTCGCGGTAGCGGTAACGGTTGCGTGCGCCGCCGCCGAGCAGGAGCGTCCTCCGGACGACCTGATCGGTGATGGCGAGCGAGTTCACCAGGCCGAGCGCCTGATCTTTCGGGTGCGTGAATTCGACCCGCATTTCCGGATGCATGTCGAATACGAACGGCGAGAGAGCGGTAAGGGCGACCGGCGGCGTCATTGCGATGCGGAAGATCACGGTATCGAGGCTTGACCCTCGAACCATGGCTTCGCATTCCGCCTTTTGGCGCGTGTAATTGTCGCTCGGCGAGATCTCCTCATCTGCGCGACGCGGACCCTCGACCTCGTCGTTGCGCCCCCAAATGGCTGCGGTCGACGTGAAGGTCAGGCGCGGGGGACTCGGCTGCGACTCACTTGCGGTGATGATCGAACGCGTGGCTACCACATTGACCAAGTATCCAAGCGCCTGATCGACGTCGGTGGCAGGGGGCACGATCGCCGCCAGATGGATCACGTGATCCATGTCGACCACGACGTCGGCGACTAGGGCCTCGTTGCAAATGCTACCAAAGCACATGTCCATATCAGTTCCCCACCGTGCCGCCGTCTCGCGATTATTCGGCGTGTCGAGGTCGATCCCACGGACCGCGTAGCCGCGTTGCAAGAGCAGATCGACGACATTCGCGCCAATATTGCCGCACGATCCCGTTACGAGGACCCGTTTCATGAGATCTCCTTCGCGAGCTGTGCGAGGGTCACGTGGAATGCCGCGATGCTCTTGTCGACGTCCGCGTCGGTGTGTGCCGCGGAAACGAAGAACTTCTCTGCTGCCTTCAAGACCCCTTGCCGAAGAAGAAGATCCGACAGACGGATGTTCTTGTAGAAGTCGGAATGTTTCGCAGAGCGGTGGTCGAAGGGCTCTCCTTCCATGAACCAAATCTCGAACACACTGGGGATGCCGGTGACCGATGCTTCGATCCCTGAGCTTGCGATCGCGCCGCGTAACCCAGCCATGAGCCTGGTTCCAACCTCTTCGATGCGCTCGTACACCCCTGGTTTTTCGAGCTCGGAGATCACGGCACATGCCACACCCGTCGAAACCGGGTTCGAGGAGAAGGTCCCGGTCTGCATCGAATAGGGCAGCATCCGTAAGCGACGCCTCGGGTTTGCGATGGCCATGATGTCCTCGCGACCGCAAATCACGCCGAGAGGCATGCCTCCGCTGATCGCTTTGCCGAGCGCACACAGATCGGGGGTCACGCCGTAGATTTCCGCTGCGCCACCGAGCCCCATCCGAAAGCCGGTGACCACTTCGTCGAAAATCAAGGGGATGTCGTAGTTAGCGGTGATTTCCCGAACCCCTTCCAGAAACCCGGGTTTCGGCGGGAACGTTCGTTGCAGAGGCTCGATGATCACACCGCCGAGCTCATCGTGATGCTTGGCGATGATCTCCGCGGTTGCTTGAAGGTCGTTGAAGGGGGCGATCAGCACCTGGTCATTCAGCACGCCTGGGATGCCGTGGCTGTTCGGGATGGCTTTGGGGAAGGGTGGCGTCCCTATCGTCCACTGATTGCTCATCAGCGCGTAGTCGTGCATCCCGTGGTAAGCGCCTTCGAACTTCAGGATCTTGTCGCACTTTCGGTACACGCGGGCGAGCCGCAGCGCAAAGAACGTCGCCTCGCTTCCGCTGCTGTGAAGGCTCACCATTTCGGCGCCGGGGACGTGCTCGATGATCTTCTTGCCGAGGGCAACGGCGTTCTCGTTGATGATCAGGAATGACGTGCCGTTTTTGGGGATGGTTTCGAGGGCATGCAGCACCGCGGGATGCGCGTGGCCGAGCAAGTGTGGTCCAGATCCGAGCAGGTAGTCGATGTATTCATTGCCGCTCGCATCCCAGATGTGGCTTCCCTTCGCTCTGCCGGCGCAGAAATTGAGATCTCTATCGAAGGTGAGGCATCGCGTGCCGGTCGGAAAGATCCGTTCGGCGTCTTCGATGAGGCGTTGCTCTTGAGGCGTCCGTCGGATCACCGTCACGCGGCCCTCCTCTTCTTCTCGAGCACACGTGGGAACTGCTCGAGGTAGTCCGCGTAGCGTTCATGCACGTGCGCCACCGATTGCCCGAAGTCGTCGCGCTCGTAGTTATGCGTGCCAAACTGGCCCGGCTTGTGGGTGTCTCTCCACAACCCGAGGGCCGTCCTCGCCGCCACCGAAAACGGCTGTTTGAAGTGTTTGTACGCCTTGGCCACCTCTCCGATCGGGTCCGCCATGAGGTCGTTGAAGTAGATGTCGTGGAACTGGTGTTCACGGCCCTTTCGCAGCTCCATTCCGAGCTCGACGGCCCGTGCCCAGGCTTCCTTTTGCTCGAGCGCGATGCGAGGTCGATCCGGGGATTTCTCGAACAGCGACCGGAAGTGTGCGCACAGGCTCACGTACGAGGGCAACACGTCTGCAGGATCACGATGCGTCCAGATGATGCAGGCGTCGGGATACGTTTCGAGCAACGCATCGAGGTTTCGAAGGTGCACGGGGTACTTGAGCAGCCAGCGGGTCTCGGGCTCATACGACCCAACCAGTTGCATCGTGCGCTTGTGCAACGCGTAGGTTTCGCGATGGACCGTGCTCGAATACCATTCGGAGTACGTCGGCACCGTCGAGACGACCTCGAAGCGATCGTCGCTGAATCCCAGCCCGAGGATGCGGCCCGACTCATCGGGTCCTCCGGGTGTCATGTGATGAATCGCCTCGAGCATTTCCTTGCCGGCTCGGTACATCATGTCGAGCTCGATACGCGCGTGCTGGAAGTCGGTGGCGCTGTCCCAATAGGCACGCGGAGGGCGCGGTTGGGGGTGCAGGCCCAGCCAGTATTGGAGGCACTGCATATCCGGGTTCGCGCCCATCAGGTAGTGAAGGGCGGTGCTGCCGGTCCGTACCATGCCGGTGATGATGATCGGCCGTTTGATTTCGATGTTCGCCGAGTCGGGGCGCATCTCGAACCACTGCTGGGTTCGCAGCCGGGTCGCGAG
>CAXMND010000160.1:0-13075 GCA_964194675.1 uncultured Coxiellaceae bacterium
GAACACACGGATCGCCTACTGCGCTGCTCGCGCAACCTGCGCCGACCAACCAAAACGCGGCGATCGCCGCAAACCCCATCAATTCAAGCAATTTTCTGCTCATAACGCCCCCTCAAGAGCCCCCGGTCACCCACAGCATAACGACAATAAGAGATCACACCCAAACTTCCCCCGCCGTCGGGGGTCAGAAAAGGGAGATGCCGGCGAAACCGACGCCTCTGCCCAAATTTGTCAGGTCCGCGAGGAGGATTCCAGTGCCAATTGCAGTCAGCCCGTTAAAAGCTCAATGGCGCTATACCTTGACGACCCCTTGGGCTGCTTTCTATGATGGTACCCGGGCGAGACACAAGGGGTTGGTTTCGTTCGAATTTTGGGGGTCAAGGGGGAACTTGGAAAACCAAGCTTCCACAGCAAGGAGCACTTTATGAAGTGGATCCAATTGTGGGCGGTGCCTGTGTTGGTTGTCGGTTTGTGGGTTGGCACATCCGCCAATGCTCAGGACATGAGCTTCGGTCTCGAGGAGACCGGCCAGAGCAAAGCGCCGGCGAAGCTCGGCAAACCATCGAAACAACTCGCCGCGGCGTTGACTGCGTTCGAGTCCAGGAAATACGAGCAGGCCGCGATGGGTTTTCAACGCGTCGTTGCAGGTAAGTCGAAGGACGGACGGGGCAATCGACAGAAGGCGCAGTTCATGTTGGGGCAGACGCTCTATCAGATGGGCTACTACCAACCCGCGCTCACCGTCTTTGACGAGATCAGCGAGCAGGGTCCCGGTCATTTGTTCTTTGGCGAGACTCTCGAGTGGCTCGGCAAGCTCGCATCGAAGCTTCCAGAGTCCTCGGGCATCATCGAGATCGTCGGCCGGTACGGGATCGGCGCACTCGAGGAGTTCAAAGAGAAAGACCCGGACCTCTACAATCAACTCCTCTACTTGATGGGACGCCATCTCTATGCGCAGGCGAACTTCCGGCAGGCGATCGACCTCTTCCAAGAAGTCGACCCCGGCTCGGAGCAATACACCTACGCAAAGTTTTTCGAGGGGATTTCGTTCATACGCATGCGTAAAGCGCGTCCGGCGATCGCATCGTTCCGCTCGATTCTCGACGTCGTCGACAGTGGTGACGCCAAAGGGGTCGACGAAGACCGCATGAGAAACCTCGCCTGGATTTCGCTTGCTCGCGTCTATTACACCGCGGCGAATCAAGGGAAGGACATCGATGGAACGCTTCTCGGTCAGTCCGTCGAGTCATGGAACAAGGTCTCGCAATCGAGCGAGTACTGGCTAGACGCGCTCTTCGAATCGTCATGGGCGTTCTTTCTCGCGGACGAGTACTCGCGTTCGCTCGGTAACGTGCACACTCTGTTCTCGCCGTATTTCGAGGACTCGTTCTACCCCGAAGCGCTTGTGCTCAAGGCGGTTACGTTCTTCGTGAACTGCCAGGTCGACAATGCCGATGCGACGGTCGCCCAGTTCCACCACCGATACGACCCGGTGAAGGCCGAGCTCGACGCCGTGCTGGCCAAGCATCAGGATAATGCTGACTTCTTCGAGTTCTTGAAAAACGTCCGAGCCGCACAGGCTGACCTGTCACCTCGTGTGCGCCCCATCGTGGCCACGGCTCTGAGCGACCGTACCGTTCTTCAGCATCTTGAGTACGTGTCGATTCTCGATGAGGAAGAGGAGCGCCTGAGCAAGTCGAGCGGCGAGTTCCAGGGCTCGCCCGTTGGCGCAAAGATCCTAGAAGACGTTTCTCTCGCGAAGGCGTTTGCGATCGATGAGGCCGGCGACATCGCACGAGGGCGCTACAAGCGACTGATCCGCGAGCTTCGCGACCTCAACAACCAGGTCGACACGGTCGAGCTCGAGATCGCCACGTTCCGACGAGGGCAGATCGACCAAGAGCTGCAGCAGCAGATGTCATTGGCCAAGCTATCGAAGGGCGGCAACGTCCAAGTAGACGACGAACACCAACTCTGGCCGTTCAATGGGGAGTACTGGCGAGACGAATTGGGGTTCTATCGACAACAGGTGACTAACCTATGTACGCGCTAAACAAATCGAAGTACGTCGCGAGCTTCCTCTTCGGGTCGCTCGTCGTCGTGATGGGGGGCGAGGCCGCGGCCGAACAAGCGCCAATGAGCGTCGCCCCTGTTTGCATTCCAGAGACCACGGAGCGAGCGATTGCCGCCTGTCCCGCCGGTGCGCGCAAGCAGGCCGCCAAGGAGGGCGGGAGCGTCCCGGTCTCTCGGTTCCATGAGGCCGAGCGCCAGCGGACCAAGAAGCAGGGTCCAACGGGTCCATCGCTTCAAATCGACATGAGCACCCTACTCGGACGCGAGGAGACGCGTGCCCGAACCGAAAACCTGCTCAAGCGCGAGCTTCAGATCCTCGAGCGGCTGGTGAAGAACAGTGCCGATGACGATCCGCGGCGGCCCGAAGTGCTGCTCCGACTCGCGGAAACGCAGTTCGAGATGCAGATCGCCCAAACGGCGAAGCTGCGTTCCTTCGACGACCCGATCTACGAGGCCTGCACTCGCGACAAGGACAAGGCGCGCTGCAAACAGGCCCGCGAAGGTCAAAAGAAGGCAGGGGCCGCGCTCAACGCGATCCGTAACGATAGCATTCGCACCTACGCGACTCTCGTCCGCGACCATCCGAACTTCAGGCGGATGGATGAGGTTCTGTTTTCATTGGCGTTCGCGCTTCAAGAGCAGGACCAGTTCGACAAGGCTCGCGCGGTCTATCGCCGGTTGATCAAGGACTATCCGAGGAGCCGGTTCGTGCCGAACGCTTACCTCTCGTTCGCGGAGTATTACTTCAACAACAGCGACATGGACGCCGCGGCCAAGTTCTACCGGAAGGTCGTCGAGTTCCCGCCGAAGAACAACTCGGTCTACGGCTACGCGCTCTACAAGATCGCCTGGGTCGAGTATAATCGGGAGCGTTACCGTCAGTCGTTGCAGGGCTTCGTCGACATTCTCGAGTTCGCCCGCAAGAACAAACACGCCAACGACGCCAAGAACCTGGCGCGCCAGGCCCGCAAGGAACTAGTGCTTCCCTATTCGCACTACGGCTCGCCCGTCAAAGCGCTCGCGTTCTTCCGCCGATACGCGAAGAACGACGCCGAGGCTCACGAGATGCTCGAAAACCTGGCTGTCCTCTACTTCGACACGGGCCAGTGGCCTCAAGCGATCACCGTCTACCACAAGCTCATGGCCGACGGGCCTCGTAACAACTCGCTCTGCGACTGGCAGACGAAGGTCACCAGCGCGGTGATCTCCTCACGGCCGAAGCAGGAGCAGATCATCGAGCTCAAGCGCTTGGTCGACATCTACCGAACCTTCAAGAAGGGCAACAAGCCGGCGGCCAAGGTCGAGGAGTGCAAGGTCGAGACTGCCTCCACAATACTTTGGCTCGGTACGTGGTGGCACCGCGAGGCCGTGGGTACGGACTCGGCTCCGGGCACCAGGAGCAAGAAGACGATGTCCCAGGCTGCCGTGCTCTACCGAACTCTTCTCAAAGAGTTCCCGGACATGGAGCAGATGGAGTTCAAGAACATCGATCGGCGCGATTGGCCGACGGAGTACAGGATTTCGTACTTCTACGCCGAGCTCCTTTGGAAGATGGAGGAGTGGGGGCAATGTGGTCCGGCGTTCGACGCCGTCGTGGAGCTCAACTCGCAGGGTGAGTTCACCAGCGATGCGGCCTACGCAGCGGTGCTTTGCTACAACAACCTCTACCAGCAGCAGTACGTTCCTCGGGAGACCAAGACCAAGTTCGTCAGCAAGCGCGACCAGAGGGAGTTGAAGAACGCCAAGGCCGCCAAATCCCATAAATTCAAGAAAAAGCAGTTCACGCCTCTTCAAGAGGGCATGCTCGAAGCGTTCAATCGGTACGTTTGCTACGTCGACAAGACCGAGGACCTCGCGACGATCAAGTACCGCCGGGCTCGAATCTACTATGAGGCGAACCGCTTCGAGGAAGCCGCAGTCCTGTTCCGCGACGTCGCGTTCAATCACAAGGACAGCGAGCTCTCGGAGTACGCGGCCAACCTCTACCTCGACTGTTTGAACATTCTGGGAACGCAGCTCGAGCAGCCACGGGTGGCTTGCCTACAGGAGCTGGGCGCCTCGATCGACCCTATGTCAGCGTCGTTCTGCGGTACCGAGCAGCTCGCCGAGGAGCATCCGGACCTCTGTGGTACGCTGAGCACACTTCAGTGCCAGGTGCGTCGCAAGGAAGCCGAGACGTACGAAAAGACGCAGCAGTTCAAGAAAGCCGCCGCCACGTACGTTCGGATTTTCCGGCGACACCAAGAGTGCGGCGAGATGCCCGAGATGCTTTACAACGCCGCGATCAACTTCGAGGCGGCCCACCTACTCGGACGCGCGATTCAGGTCCGGACCGTTCTGACCGAGCAATACCCGGAAAACCCACTCTCGAAGAAGGCCGTCTATCTGATCGGCCAGAACTTCCAGGCGCTTGCCTACTACGAGCAAGCGGCGAAGTACTTCGAGCAGTTCGCGCGGAAGTTCCCGGGGGAGGACGGCACGAAATGCAGCGCCGACGATAAGAAGGCAGGCATCTGCCCGAACGCGGTCGAGGGTCTCGAGCAGGCGACCTTCTTCCGTATCGGTCTCGGCGACGATCAAGCGGCGATGCAAGACGCGGACCTCTTTGCCCGCAACTACCGGCGCAAGCTTCCGAGGCAGACTTCACAGGTCATGTTCTCGATCGGCTCGATCTACGAACGTCAGAACCGACCCTTCCAAGTGATTTCTCACTACCAGGAGTACCTGAAGAAGTACGGCAAGCTCGGGATGCCGCATCAGATCATCCAGGCGAACACTGCTATCGGCCGGGCGTACTGGCAGCTCAACAAGAAGAGTGAGGCCAGGAAGTACTTCCTGGCTGCGGTGAGGGGTTGGACTTCGGGCGCGCCGAAGAGGATTCGAGCCATCAAGGACACCTCGAAAGAGACCAAGGTTGGATTCCTGCGAGAAGCGCTCGATAGCGCCGCTGAGTCGCAGTTCTACCTCTCCGAGTACAAGTTTGCCGAGTTCGAGAAGGTCGCCTTCCCGAAGTACAAGGGCGGCAAGAGCTTGGCCAAGGTCAAGAAGTGGTCGGACACGGAATTCAAGAAGTGGATGAAGAAGAAGCTCGCGGTGCTCCGCGCGGCCGAGGCCGACTACGCCAAAGTCGCCAAGATGACGGTGACTGCCGACGACATCAAGATGCAGTCGGCTCCATGGCAAATCGCCGCCGCGTCGCGCACCGGTGAAATGTACCGAAGCTTCGTCGATGAGTTCCGGGATGCTCCGATTCCACGCGAGATCGAAAAGGATCCGGGGCTGTTCGATATCTACGTAGGCGCTCTCGACGATGCGTCGGAGCCGCTTCAGCGGCAGGCGGTCGACAAGTTCGAATTCTGCTTGAAGACCGCGACCCAGGTTCGATGGTTCAACAAGTGGTCGCGCGCGTGTGAGCAAGAGCTCAACGCGCTCAACCCGAAGCAATATCCGGTCGCGGCTGAGCTTCGCGGCGAGCCCAACTACGTGAAGCACACCGTGGGGGAGCCCGGCGCAGTGGATCTTGGTGGAATCAAGGATACGTCGCTGACGTCCAAGGATGCCGTCGCGGAAAGGGGGAGGCCATGATGCGAAACCGCAAACTGGCAGTCGTCGTCACCATGCTCGTCGTGGGCTGTGCGGGCGGCGAGAGCTCGAAGAAGCAAACCGTTCCGGTGGCAGACGTCGCCCGAACCGCGGGCGGTGAGGCGATCACGACTGCGGATGGCAGCGCCGTCAGCAAGAAGGCGCACAACCGTTGGGAGTCCGCGCTCCGACGGTTCGGAGGCAACGAGGAGACGGGCTGGACGCAGGCCAAGTGCGGTGGTTCTTCGAAGGAGTTCGAGAAGGCGGCGGCCGCTCAAGGCGGCGGGTTTGCCGAGGCTCACTACATGGCCGGGCTCTCGCTCGAGCGCTGCGATGATAGTGGGGCCTACAAACACTACGAGACGGCTCTCAAGGTCGATCCGCAGTTCTGCAGGGCTCGCGTGGCGCTCGCGCTCCCCGACTTGGAGGGTGGCAAGGTCAGCCGGGCCAAGTCCGAGTTCGAAAGGGCGATCAAGGACGATCCCCAGTGCACCTCGGGCTATACCAACCTCGCCATCGTGCAGCGGGCCCAAGGCCAGGATGACGAAGCGCTCAAGAACCTTCGTCGCGCGCTTGCCATCGAGTCGGACTACCTCTCCGCCTTCAATCAGATGGCCCTCCTTCACTACGATCGTGGCCGCAAAGGCAAGGCAGCCGAGCTCGACCTCGCGGAGGTCGTGTGTCGCCAGGCCCAAATGATCGATGCGGACTACGCGCCGATCTACAATACCTGGGGCCTCATCAAGGTCTACAAGGGCGATGTCATTTCTGCACTTCGGTTCTTCCAGAAAGCTATCATGCTTGATCCGGATCTCTTCGAAGCGCAGATGAACTTCGGCGAGGTGACGATCTCGTTCCGCGGCTATGAAGATGGACGCAAGGCATTCGAACGCGCCGTCGCCCTCGAACCAAAGAATTATGATGCCGTCATCGGTTTCGGCACGGCCCTTCGGGGTCTCGAGCGCTTCGAGGAGGCACAAGCTCAGTACGAACGTGCCCATAAACTCGACCCGAGCCGCCCGGAGGCGTACTTCAACCTCGGTGTGCTCTACCAGGACTACATGTCGGGTTCGGTAGCTGACCTAAAAAAGGCGAAACATTATTTCACCGAGTTCATGCAGAAAGCTGGCAAGCGATCCGAATTCCGTTCGAGCGTTGCCGATGTGAACAATCGGTGCGGACCGAAGCCCAGCAAGCAGCGCGGTGCGCCGAGGTGTAGACCGGGACGTATGCAGAACATCAACATCTCCATTGAGGCCATGCAGGTCGCGGGTTAGGTGGTAAATATGAGCAAAACAACTTCTGGGTTCGCTTTACAAGCATTTGTTTTTATTGGACTATTAGTCATGGGATCAGTGGGGCCAGTGCAGGGTGCTCGAGCTCAATCCGAGACGCCACCGCGGACGACCTACGATTTCGAGGATGACCTGGTCACCGGCGATTTGGTTCGTCCCGATGGCGAGCAATTAATCGTTCGCCGTCGTGGGCGTCGGGCGTCCCTGATTCAGATTCGAGAGCACTTTATTCCCGAGATGCTGAAATCTGTGGAAGATTTGTAATGGGGGTTTCGGGTGAGTGATTCGAATCACAATACTTCGGTCGCTTTCTCCGTCTATGACGGGGATGAGCTACTCGGCATTGAAACGCTGAGCCAAGAGATCATCAAGATCGGTCGTCTTCAGACGAGCGACGTTCGTCTCGAAGATGACAAGGTCAGCCGAATGCACGCGGTCATCGAGGTGGCTGCGCCGGGGGAGGTGTACATCATCGACCTCGGTTCCGCTTCGGGGACACTCGTCAATGACGAGAAGATCAACAAGCGCAAGCTTCAAACTGGCGACGTGATTCAGATTGGCAACAAGCGAATCCACGTCGACATCATCGCGGGCACGGTGGCTGTGGCTTCGAGTCCGCCCGTGGCCATGGCTGCGGGTGCTGAGCGCCACACGCCGGTCGTCGACGAGCAAGCGATGGCCGCCATGCTCGACGAAGAATCGGAGCCGCGACAGAAAGCCGTTTCGAAAGAAGAAGAGGACTCTGGTCCAAAGTTCAATCCGTTCGAGGTTGGCGCCACGCGTCTCTCGCGGACTCCGTTCGCCAACACGGTCGGCGAGGACGGGCCCGAGTACGCCCTGATCGCCACGACGGGTGCGGTGCCTTCGCACGAGATCGAAACCAACGAACGCGCGATCGAGGTTTCGGTGCTCTGGGGCGACAAGAGCGTACTCAACGTCGACTATCTCACTCCGGCACGCGACTACTACGTCGGCGAGCCCGACGGCGAAGCAGTAGATTTCGTGCTCGGCCATGACGCGATCGGCGTCGACCGCATGCCCCTTTGTCTTGCCCAGGGTGATGGCGTGACCGCGGTCATTCCGGAGGGCGCCAAGGGCGAGGCCACGATCGGGGAGCAGACACGTTCCTTCGACTTGATGCGCGGGCAGGGTGAGCTTCGCCCAAGCAGCGCGATGGCCGGCGCGACGGAGTTCCCGGTGCCTGAAGGCGGGGCGATTCGCTTCAAGCACCGCGATTTCACCTTCATCGTGAAAGACGTAAAGGCCGGCAAGAAGGTTGCGGGACATGCCAAGATCGATGTCCGCCCGATGATCTACGTCGCGGGCGCTGCGCTCTTCGCGAGCCTCGTCTTGACGATGTTCTACTTCCAGCCTCCGCGCCCGCGCGGCCTGTCTTCGGATCTGCTCAGCACCGATTCGCGTCTGATCCAGTTCCTGATGGAGCCCGAAGAGCTCGAAGAGCCAGAGCCCGAGTGGCTCAATGGCGCGGATTCGTCCGGCGGTGGCACCGGCAAGGCCCACGAAGGCGAACAGGGCCAGATGGGCGACGAAAAGGCCGACAAGAACAGAAACAAGTACGGTATCAAGGGACCGGAAGACAATCCCGATCCGCAGATGGCGCGTGAGCAGGCCGAGCAAGAGGCAAAGACGGCCGGCATCATCGGGACGCTTGCGGCGATGCAGGGTTCATTCAATTCGCCGACCTCGCCGTACGGTGCAGACTTTGCTCTTGGCAACGACCCGATGAGCGCCCTAGGCGCCATGACGGGCAACGACATCGGACAGAACTTCGGGTTCGGCGGTCTTGGTCTCCGAGGCACCGGGCGAGGTGGTGGTGGCCTGGGTCAGGGCACGATCGGCATGGGCAACTTCGGCACGATCGGCCGCGGTGGTGGTCGCGGTGCAGGCGAGGGTGGCTATGGCCGCGGCGCCGGCGGGTTTCGTGGGCGCTCGGCAGGGGTTCCTCAAGTCCGCAGTGGCGGTGCCGAGGTTCGCGGCTCGCTCTCGAAGGAAGTCATCCGACGCGTGGTCCGACGACACATCAACGAGGTGAAGTTTTGCTACGAGCAGCAGCTCAACGCGCGTCCCGACCTTCAGGGTCGTGTCACGACACGGTTCGTGATCTCGCCGACTGGCTCGGTCCAATCTGCGATGGTGGCGAGCTCTAGCCTCCGTAACGAGGCGGTCGAAAGCTGCATCGTGCGTGCGGTTCGCCGGTGGACCTTCCCGGCACCGGACGGTGGTGGCGTGGTGGTCGTGAACTATCCGTTCCTCCTCGACGCCGCAGGCCAGTGACCCTCGGGTCGCAGCCCGAAAAGCGCGTTTTCCCACTAATACCCTGGATTTCCAGCCCTGTGCTCACGTTCAGGGCGTCTCGGGTATCTGTGGCTTCGCCAAAAAGGCGGAAACACCCGAAAAATAGCTTAGTTTAAGAGTTGTTGGCTCGACGACAAATGCTGTAGGATTGAAGTGCTTGTGAATTTTCAAGCTTAGGAGGCACGCATGCGGGCTTACAAAATCGTGTTTGTGTTGGCTGGTTTAATCCTGATGGGCGGCAACTGTTCGCGCGCCCGCGTGGAGTCGATGAACGAGATGAACGCTGGCGTTGAAATGGCGCAGCTGAAGCGGTACAGCGATGCCGCAGAAATGCTCGAGAGGGCGGCAGCCCTAGATCCAACCAATCATCAGGCCTATTTCAACTTGGGCATCGTTCAGATCGAGCAACGGAGCTTCTCCGCTGCTCGCGAAGCACTCGAAAGGGCCGTGGTCGTGAAGCCGGACATGGCTGGCTACCACGAGAAGCTCGGCACCGTGCTCATGGAGCTCGAAGACTGGAAGGCTGCCGAAACGTCTCTGAGGAAGGCGCTCGAGCTCGACCCGTCGCTCTTCAAGGCGCACTTCAAGCTCGGCCGCGTCCATGAGGAGGTCGAGGACCTGCAGAACGCGCTGTATCAGTACACGGACGCCATCAAGACGGGCCCGCGGTTCCTACCGTCATATTCGGCGCTCGGTCGGATGTACGCCGACTTGCGTTATCCGGACAACGCCGCACAGGTGCTGCACGAGGCGCTCAAGGTCGCGATGCCGGGTACAGAGGAATAGGCGAACATCCATCACCTCCTAGGCACGGTCTATCAACAGCAGCGAAAGTTCGACGACGCCGTCGCGGAGTTCCAGGCAGCGCTCGGGATCGTGCCGGGGATGCCCGATGCGCTTTTCGCACTCGGCTGGACCTATGCGCTTCAAGACAACGACGAGGAAGCGAAACGCTACCTGAACAAGTACGTAATGATGGCGGGAGCGGAAGCGCCGGAAAATTACGTCAAAGCAGCAAAAGACCGTCTCGCAGAGCTGAGGACCGAATCGCCGTAGGGGGGCTGAGGCAACATGTCGGAAGAACACGAATCGGGGGATGAGGTTCTAGAGCTGACCACGGATCGGGCCGGTGAGCTTGAAAAGCTTGACGACGCAATCGCGAAGTTCGAGCAGCAGAAGCGATGGTCGGACATGATCCGTTCCATCTTGAAGAAGGCGGAGCTCGTCGTCGACAAGGACGAAAAAGCGCAGCTCCTGCGGCAAGCGGGCACCCTTTATCTCGAGCGTTCGAGCAACCAGGCTGAGGCGATCAAGTGTTTCGAGCAGCTCCTCGAGCTCGATCCCAAGGACGTCGATGCGATCGGCCGTCTCAAGCAGATGTACGAGAAACGTCGCGACTGGGAGAAACTCATTCGCACGATGCGGCGCGAAGTGGAGCTGCTACCCGAGGACGATCAGCTCATTCGGTATGCGGAGATGGCCGAGCTCGCGACGCAGCGACTGCGCAAGCCCGAAGTCTGCATCGAGCTTTGGCAGAAAGTGCTCGAGGGCGACGCGCAGAATCCGAACGCGTTGAGCAACCTTGCACAGCTTTACGAGCGTGCGCGAGAATGGGAGCCGCTCGCCCGCGTGCTCGAGACGCTGATCGACAGCGACACCGACGTCGTCCAGATGAAGCAGCAGCTTCAAAAGCTCGGAATGATTTACGCCGACAAGGTGGGCAATGACCAAGGCGCCATCAGCGCTTTCAAGAAGCTCCTCGAGCTCGATCCGTCGGATCGTCGCGCGCAAGAGCAGCTGAAGCGTCGCTACGTCTCGCTCGGGGCGTGGGACGAGCTCGAAACATTTTACGCGCAAAACGAAAAGTGGGACGAGCTTATCCGCATCGTCGAGCGACAGGCGGAGGCGCAGGAGACCTCTGCCGAAGAGCGCATTCCGCTCTTGTTCCGCGCGGCGCGTCTTTGGGAAGACAAGAAAGACAAACGCGATCGCGCGGCGCGCGTCTACGAGAAGATCCTCGCGGCGGATGAGGACAACGTCCAGGCTGCCGAGGCGCTGACACCGATCTACGAAGAGGCGCACGACGCCCGGAAATTGGTTTCTGTTCTCGAGGTTCGATTCGCGCACGCGACCGAGACCGAATCCAAGGTCGAGCTTCTTGGCAAGATCGGGCTCGTGTTCGAGGAGCGACTTCGCCAACCCGAAACGGCGTTCGAGCGCTATCTCGAGGCTTTCGCGTTGGCGCCTTCGATGGAGGAGGCTCGCGTTCATGCTGAGCGGTTGGCTGGGGAGATGAATGGCTGGGACCGCCTCGTGTCCGGCTACGAATCGGCGATCGAAGGGGTGTCAGAGCCACATCAGGCGGTCCCGATCCGGCTCAGTTACGGTCAGACTCTGGCCGCGCTCGAGCGGATCGACGAGGCCATCGAGCAGTTCCGACTGGTGTACGACCTCGAAAGCGACAACCTGCCCGCGATCAGCGCGTTAGGCGATCTCTACTTCCGCACGGAGCGGTATCGCGATCTTCTCGGGATCTACGCACGACGCATCGAGCTCGAGCAAGAACCCGAAGCGCGGCTAGAGATCGCCTATCGGCGTGCGCAGCTCTGGGCGGAGGCATTGAACGACACCGAAGAGGCCATCGCTTGCTACGAGGGCATCATCGACGAGTACGGGGTCGAGCAAGTCGATGCGTGTCGTGATCTCGAGCAGTTGTACGAATCGGAATCCCGGTGGCAGGGGCTTGAACAGCTCCTCGAGCGTCGCATCGAAGCTGGCCCTGACTCTGCTGAAGAGCTTGCCGCCCTGAAGTTCCGGCTCGGTCGTGTTTGCGAGACACGGCTCGACGACAAGTCGCGTGCGGTCGACCTCTATCGTGAGGTGCTACTGCTTATCGAGGAGCACGACGGCGCGAAGGAGCGACTCGAACAGCTCCTCGACGACGACGATGTAGCAGCAGAGGCGTCGCAGGTTCTCGAGCCCCTCTACGAGCTGACCAGCGAGTGGGGGGCCTATGTCAACGCGCTTCGCGTTCAGCATCGCTTCAGCGACGAGCCCCAGCAGCGACTCGCGCTGCTCACCCGAGTGGCGGATACGTACTTCCAGTGCATCGGGGATTCCGAGCGTGGATTCTCCACGCTCTGTGAAGCGTTCCGCGAGAAACCTTCGAGTTCCGACACTTTGAGTCGTCTCGAGATGCTCGCGAGCGAGTACGAGCGATTCCCGTCGGTAGCCGAGCTCACCGGTGATCTTGCGGCGACCGTCGAAGACGTTTCGCTCAGCCGCTCGCTGTGGATCAAGACCGCTCAGATCCACGATACGCAGCTTCAGGACATGGAGGCCTCGGTCTCTGCGTACCGTAAGGTGCTCGAGGCCGACGCCGGCGACTTCGAGGTGCTCGATGCCCTCGACGTGCTCTATCGAGGTGCTCAGCGCTGGCACGAGCTCGTCGGAGTTCTTCGGGCGCGCGTCGAGGCGTTGCCCGATCCCGACGACAAAATCGGCGGTCTCGCCGAGATGGCTAGGATCCAGGCCGACCTGCTCGACGAAGCCGAGCAGGCGATCACACTTCAAAACGAGATCCTAGAGCTCGACCCTTCGAATCGACGCGCGCTCGGCGCACTCGACGATCTTCTGGCCCGTCAGGGCAAGTGGAGCGATCTTGCTGACAACGTCGAACGTCAGCTGGCTATGACGGACGATTCGCACGAGCAGACCGAGCTCTTGCTGCGACTCGCAGGGCTTCGCGAAGAGCGAATGGATTCGACCGATTCAGCGATCGAGATCTACCGCGATGTGCTTGCCAACGA
>CAXMND010000161.1:0-4568 GCA_964194675.1 uncultured Coxiellaceae bacterium
GCCGAAGAGCAAAGCTCGGCCCGTAGTGCCCAACAAACATGATGCGGACCCTACCAACGATCGGCCCGCTAGGACATAGCCGTCGGTGATATGCTGCCGTCGACGCGCCCCGCGCGAAAGGAACCCCTGATGCTTCAAGTTGCTCGCTTCAAAGTTAGCGGTCGGACGCGGTGGGGTGTCGTCGAGGCCGACGGCTGTGTTCCGTTGGATGGGGAGTACCCGGCGACCGGCGATCTGCTCACCAAGGGGCGCGACGATATTGCGGCTGCGAAAGGGAGGGGCGGTAAGGGTCGAGCTGCGCTCGCGAACGTCGAGTTGTTGTCGCCTATCACCGAAAATCAGCAGGTGCTGTGCCTGGGCGCGAACTACCGCCAGCACATGATCGAGGCCGGCATCGACCCCGACAGTAAGGGGTTCAACATGTTCTTCCGGAAGGCGTCATCCTGCCTGTGCGGGGCGAACGAACCGATTCAAAAGCCGGCCCACGTACAGCTGCTCGACTACGAAGTGGAGCTCGGCCTGGTGATGGGCCGCGACATCACGAAGCCGGAGACCTTTTCTGGCGACGATTTGCCGGATGCGGTGGCGGCCCTCGTCATTCACAACGACGTGAGCGCACGCGACGTGCAGGTGCCTCAGATGCAGTTCTACAAAGGGAAGAGCTATCGCACGTTTGGGCCAACTGGTCCGTACCTGACTCTGGTCGACGATGCGCTTCGCAAGAGCTGGCGCGCGCTGCGTTTGGAGTCGAAGGTCAACGGCGAGACCCGGCAGAACGACCTTGCGGAGAACATGGTATTCAAGCCCGCCGTGACGCTGACGGAAATGACGCAACTTCAATCGGTGCGGGCCGGTGACCTCATCGCGACCGGCACCCCCGCGGGCGTGGCGATGCAGTTGCCACCCCCCTGGCTCGTCAAGCTCATGCAGCTCGTGCCCGAGAACAAGAAGTGGTCGATGTTCATCCGGAAGCAGAAGAAGTCTGGCCGCTACCTCGAAACTGGCGACCTCGTCGAATGTTCGATCGCCGCGGACGACGGTTCGGTGAGCCTCGGCAAGCTGTCGAACCGCGTCCAAACCATCGATGCGGAGACCCGTTAGCCGACGTGCGTGGCTAGGGTGTCGAGGATTCGGCCCCAGCCGCCTTCGTGGTTGTTGCGGGATTCTTCGCTGGGGAATCCGACGTGGTGGAGGGTGACTTCGGTTTCGTTGGGGCCCTTCTCTTGGAAGTCGATCGTCACGAGGCTACCAGGAATCGAGTGGTCCGAGATCCAGGTAAAGGCGAGTTGCTCGTAGCGCTTGATGGTTTTGTACTCGCCGCGGTGCGGGATCTCTTGATCGCCTGCGGCCATGACGATGAGGAAGGATCCGCCCTCGCGGGCGTCGACCTCGACCTTGGGAACGGTCATTCCCTCGGCTGGACACATGAAGTGTTGGATCGCGTCGGGGGACAGCCATGCTTCAAACACCTCTTTGCGAGATGCGGGGATGGTGCGGTTGACGGTAAGCTCGAATGTATCGCTCATTTTCTTTCTCCTTTGTCTTTGACGTAGTCGACGAGCGAATCGAGTCGCCCGCCCCAGAAATGGTGGTAGAAGTGCAGCCACTCGTACGGCTGCTGCAACGAAGCCCAGTTGACTCGAATCCAATGCTCGCGGCCGTCGATGCGTCGTTCGACGAGGCCGGCGTTTTCGAGTACCTTGAGATGCTTGGACACGCCGTTGAGGCTCATGGAAAACGCCTCGGCGATATCACCGACCTTCAGCTCACCGGCCTCGCGCAGGAGCTCGATGATCTGGCGTCGAGAGCGATCGGCCAGCGTATGAAAGGCCAGGCTGAGCTGCTCTTCCTTCGCTACGGACCGGCGACGGCGCTTACGATGTTCAACCATTTAGTTGAATATAGTTCAAGCCGCCGGGAGCGCAAGGGGTCGGGACCAATCGCCGCTAACTACTCGTCGGGAAATCCTTCAACGCGCTGGTGTAGATCCGCTATCCTCCCCGGGCAATCGGAGGAGGCGAAGATGAGCATGGAAACCACGACCGATGAGATTGCGCCCGAGATCTTCCGCATGAGCACATTTGTGCCCGAGGTTGGGCCGACCGGGTTTACGTTCAACCAATTCCTGATTCGGGCGGACGAGCCTCTATTGTTCCACACCGGACCGCGCGCGATGTATCCCTCGATCAATGCGGCCGTAGCGAAGCTCATTCCCGTGGAGGCGCTCAGGTGGATCGCATTCGGACACATCGAATCGGATGAATGCGGTTCGATGAACCAATGGCTCGAAGCTGCGCCGCAAGCCCTGGTGGCACACGGCGAAGTGGGCTGCATGGTTTCGCTAAACGATCTTGCGGACCGACCCCCGAGGGTTCTGCAAAACGAAGAGGTGCTGGACCTCGGCGATAAACGCGTCCGTCATCTCGATACGCCGCATGTCCCCCATTGCTGGGAGGCTCGGCTGCTTTTTGAGGAAACGACACGGACTCTTCTTTGCGGAGATCTCTTCACGCATCTCGGGAAAGGTCCCGCACTCATCTCGAACGACCTCGTAGGACCTGCAGAAGAAGCCGAATCTCTCTTCAAAGCCACGTGTCTGACGCCGACGACGGGAAGCACAATCCGCTCGCTTGCGAACCTCGAGCCAGCTGTGTTGGGCCTGATGCATGGCTCCTCGTTTAACGGAGACTGCGTTCAAGCGCTCAACGACTTGGCGAAGATGTATGACGACATGCTCGCCGCCGCAGGCTCACCGACCTAGCCGCCTCCACCAACCTCCGCTGCGTAAGACTGGCAAAACAAGATCGTTACGCCACCGGATGCAAAGGTTCCGAAATCCCGGGCCATCGTCTGGCCGATCTCCGAGTTGAGCCCGCCCTGCATCGCTTCCTCGGATGCGAAATGAAGCTCAGCGATGAGGTAGAAAGGCGAGTCGCCCTTTGCGGCGCCAGAGATGCGATTGATGTGCAAGGCATCGAGGCCCGGCATCTTGGCTAGCAAAGGCTGGTGCGCTTGCTCGAAGTGCTGATCGAACGCCGGCGGGTCGATCGGGTTCCCGAAAAGCACGATGACTTTGACCATGATGATCACCGCTTCTGCCCGCCGCCAACGCAGCGGGCAGAAGCTCTTGGGTTACGCCCTAGTGACCTTGGCTTCCACGGAGTTGGCGTATTCCACCATCCCGTGGACCGGCGAATAATGGACGAGCTCTTTGATCTTCTCGAGCTGTGCGTCCGTGATGTCTCCCTTGACCTTCACCTCGGTGGTGATCTTGGGCATGCAGGACGTATGAGACTCGGGCCCTTTGACCTCGAACAACACGCTGGGATCGACGTCGGCGTGCACGTCGATCTCCAACCCTTCGAGGTTGATCCCGTGGCGCGGCGCATTCAGCGCGATGCTGTTGCAAAGGCAGGCTGCCACCGCACCGAGTGCCATCTCGATCGGCTCTGCGCGGTCGGTCGGGCCTACGAACCCGATCGCCTCCTCGACCTCTTTCCATGCTCCGTAAGGGATCGTGTAGTGCCGCGTCTCGCGGTCGATGTGTTCGCCACTGAGGTCGTAGGGCCCGATGTGGACGGTGCTGCGCCCGGAGTGGCCCTCCCAGACGCTGTGCGCGACGAGTCCCAGAATCACGGGACTCTCTTGAAGTGCTGTTCGGAAGGCCTCGAGCTTATCGAGGTCCATCCCGTTTACGATTTGTGTTGCCATGGTTGTCTCCTTATTTGCTGGCCAGCGCTTTTTGCATGGCTGCCTTTGCCTCGTTAGTTGTCCAAACGGCGCTCGCGAGGAACCTGAAATTCGTGAGCGCAGCCGCATAGCCATCACCCTCAGGCACGATGGCTGCAGCGGTCGCATCCTTCACGACCGCGACCTCGAAACCCTGCTCGAGGAGCTCGCGTAGGTGCGACTCGACGCAGAGGTTCGCCGACATGCCGGCCAAAATGACTCGCTCTATGCCACGCTTACGCAGCTGCAGGACCAAGTCATTGCTCTGTGGGCCATAGACCTTGTGTGGGCTCACCACCACGGTCTTGCCGTCTTTGATGTATTTCTTGTAGCGGGCGAGCCAGTCGGCACCAGAGTTGTTGAAACCCTTGAGGCTGAGCGCGCCCTTTCGTTCAAACATGTTGATCCCGTGCATCATCGTCTCGACGGCACCGCCGAACTGCCATCCGTCGTCGGTCGGGTAGTAGTAATGAGGCGAGACGAATACGGGAACGTTGTGCGCCTTTGCTGTCTTGAGTAGCGTCTCGATGTTAGGCACGGTCTTGTTGGCGGTGACACTCTCGCCCACGACACCCCAAGTGACGCCCTTGGGGCTCAAGAAGTCGTTCTGAGGGTCGGTGATGACGAGTGCGGTCTTTGCATCGACCTGCATCCCTGGATCTGGCAGCCCGGCCAGTGCAGTAGATGCGAGCACGAGGAACAAGAACGGTGCCGCTACAGGCCCGATTCGCTTGCTTTTCATGATGTACTCCCTTCTAACGTTGCAGGCTTTCGTCGTCGGGGTGTTCCCCATACGGTTCGGTTGGCGGAACGTGACGAAAAAAGGCACTGCGTCCTCA
>CAXMND010000162.1:0-4865 GCA_964194675.1 uncultured Coxiellaceae bacterium
CGAAAGCAGCTCGAGCTCCAGCGGGTCGAGCTGATCGGCATCTACTGGCACTTCGTCGACATCGTCTGGATCTTCCTCTTTCCCCTTCTCTACATCGCCAAATGAGGACTCTAGGGACTACGAATCATGGCTGAACACGAAGAACATACGGGACACGGTCAGGCCCACTACGTGAGGATCTGGGGGATCCTGCTCATCCTGCTGCTCATCAGCGTCCTCGGGCCCCTCTTGGCGCCGCACATCGAGGACGCGGCGGCCGGGGCGGGGGCACACTTTCTCAAAGGCTGGATGATTGTGATTCTGACGGCCTTCGGAATCGCGCTGTACAAAGCGTATTTGGTCGCGGCGAACTTCATGCACCTCAACATCGAGAAGCGGTACATTAGCTACCTACTCGGTACCATGTTGATGCTCATGCTGTTGTTTTTTGCTGGAGTGTCGCCCGATGTCATGAAGCACCAAGGTCAGAACTGGGACAACGTCGCCGCTGACGCGGAAGTCAGTCGGGCTCTCAAGGCTCAAGAGTCGGACAGCCACGGCGGAGAGCACCACGACGGCGCCGAGCACTGAGGAAAGGAGGACCATCACATGCCGGATGACGCACTAGGCCGCCCTTATCAGGTCCCGGTCAGGCGCGAGCCGCTCCTTCCCAACGGGGTGATGGGCATGCTGATCTTCGTCGCCACGGAGGTCATGTTCTTCTCCGGTCTCATCAGCGCCTTCGTCATTGGTAAGAGCAACGCGATCGGGGGCTGGCCACCTCCGGGGCAGCCGCGCCTTCCTGTCGAGGAGACGGCCTTCAACACCACCGCGCTCCTTGCTAGCGGCGTCTGCCTCTTCTTCGCCAACCGGGCATTTCGCGAGGGCGAGGCTCGGGCAAAGGGCCTGTTACTGGCATCGATTCTCCTCGGGGCGTTCTTCGTGGTGTTTCAGGGGGCGGAATGGGTCGCACTTATTCGAGAGGGGCTGACGTTGACGTCGGGCCAGCTTGGTGGGTTTTTCTATCTGATCGTCGGAACGCATGCGGCCCACGCCGTCGTCGGCTTCGCGATCCTGCTCTACACCTACCGCAAGTTGGTGCGTGGTGACCTAAGCCGGTTCACGTTCTGGCCGGCGCAGATCTTCTGGTACTTCGTGGTCGGCCTTTGGCCGTTGCTCTACTGGCTGGTGTACCTGTGATGCGCTGGCTCATGTCGATAGGTGCAGTTGTGGTGGGCTCAGTCGCGGGTCTGGCGCATGCCTGCCCAGTTTGCACTTCGCCCCTCGAAGAGAATCGCCAAGCGTTCATCGATACGACGATCTTCCTGACGTTCGTGCCGCTGATCATGATCGGCGGGTTCATCTGGTGGCTCCGCCGGAAAGCACGCGAGCTCGATCCGCCTCCAGAAATCGCAGTACCAGACTCTCTGCTTCGGGACATCGGGCCGTTCTCGGAAAAGCGTTAGACGGCCGTCCTGCATTTCATGTGGCCCCCGTAGTCGTAGTCGCGCACGTCTGACAAGTGGTTACAAGTTCATGAATCTTTGCAACTGCTTGCGAGTGTGTGGTCCAGCGCTCCTGAGAGGAGCCAATCGCGGTCACGCCCTTCGAGCGCCGCCGTTCCTTCGACCATTTGTGACTACTCGTCAGACGACTACGAGAACGAACAGGCAGAAACCCGCCTAGAGCCTCTCCCACACCGGTTGGCGCCCGTCGTACGCCCCGCCGCGTTGCCCTTCACGCTTGGCTACGACCACTGAGAAACGGCGCGCCGCGAATGCGAGCAAGAGCCCGGCAGCCACGTCTATGAACCAGTGCCACCGGAGGAACATCGTGGCCGCGATGATATTGAAGGCCACGAACGCCAGGACGAGCCACGCCCAATTGAACGGGTGTTCGTGCCTGTGGCCGTACGCGTAGAAAGCGAAATACGCGGGGAACGCCGTGTGTAACGACGGGAAGATATCGAGCTGCGCGCCGGCGGTAGCGACCGTGACCTGTACTTGGTTCCACCAAAAGCCACCGTGGAGCGGTCCGTCGAAGGAGAGGGTGGCGAAAGGCCCGGCGCCGGGGACGATCGTGTAGAGGAAATGGCCGGCCGTAACGATGAGGAGGGCACCGGCCATCAGTTCCTGGAGGCGTCGACCCTTCTCGAGGAACAGCGCAGGAATCAGCATCACGATCAATACGACGAAGTACCCGTAGTAGTAGAAGGAGAGCCACTCCACGACGGGTTTGGTGTTCCACGCCTCCAACCAAACCGAAGGGGTAGCGCTCAAGAGCCAGAGATCGATCGCGTAGAGACGGTAGTCCATCAAGTCCGGCTGGAGCGCTGGAAGTAGGACCCGCATCTCGAAGTAGGAGAACACCATCGGGACGAAGAGGCCCAGTCGGTAGGTGAGCGCACGGGCGCGTTGACTCCGGATCACTTCTCCGCGGCTGAGGACCATGGCACAGGCGGTCACCACCAAGAGCGCCAGGGTGAGTCGCCGGGCGACGGTCGCATCAGGGCTATCGGGCGCGATCCAAACCCTAAGGAAAATATACGCATGGAACGCCAGGACGATCACGTCCTGAATGGCCAGGTTCTGGGCCGTAACGCCTGCCACCGATCGCGCGCGTTCTGCGACGCTGCGTGTGAGTTCCAGCATGCGAGTCCTGGTTGCCCCGCAGTCTGTCGACACCGGGAATCTATTGCAAGCATCTGGCGACCAGTCTGACGTAAATGGAAAATTCTATTCTGAAGCCTGCCGGCTCTGGATGGAGACTCGAGGCGGAAGGTGGGTTACACCTCGCGGGCATGGAAGAGCCTACACAGGAAGCTCCGAGGCGCACATCGATTCGCGAGGACGCGATCAACCTGCCGAACTTGCTCACGATGCTTCGGATCGCGTTGATTCCAGTCGTCCTTTGGCTGCTCGCGGACGGAACGCCAAAAGCGAACTTCTGGGCGACGATCGTCTATATCGGCACGGCGCTCACGGACTTGATCGATGGTTACCTCGCGAGGAAGTGGGGGCAGATCAGCGTGCTTGGGAAGTTCCTCGACCCACTCGCGGACAAGTTACTCGTGATGGCGACGCTCGTGTTCTTGGTGTATCTCGGTCGGTTGCCGTTCCTCGGTGTCGTTGCGGTGATCATCATGGTCGGCCGCGAGCTCGCGGTCACCGCGCTTAGAACGATCGCGATGAGCGAAGGATTGGTGATGGAGGCGATGCGGGCCGGCAAGGACAAGACGGCGCTACAGATGGTTGCAATCATGATGTTGATCGTTCACCAGCGATACTTGATGGACTTCGGCTTCTATCAAACCGAGCTCAACTTCGCGGGCGCTGGTTTGGTGTTGCTGTATGTGAGCCTGTTCTTCGCCATCAAGAGCGGAGGAGAGTACTTTAGCTTGTTCGTCGATGCGGTGGATGCGAAGGATGAACGACTAGCCCGGGCGGCATCGCAAGGATGACGGTGTTCTCGGTTCAGACCACGGCGTCGCGACAGGTCGTGGGGCGCATATATCGTGGACGTGGTCTGCAAGAGGCGCTGCGCGAGCTCGTGGACGAACACGATCTTCAGACGGGTTGGTTGAGTGCTCTCGGTGCTTTCGAATGGATAGACTTGACCGAGTACAGCCAGACCGAACAGAAGTACAAAGAGGCGCGCCGTTTCGCGAAGTGTGAGTTGCTGTCGATGCAGGGCAACCTTTCCGAACGCGACGGCGAGCCGTTTTGGCACTTGCATGCGACGGTTTCCCTCCGAGAGGATGGCCGCGACGTGACCTATGGCGGGCACGTCGTCGATGCCGTGGTGTTCGCGCTCGAGTTTCGCATCGACTGTTTCGATGGCCTGACGCTTTCACGAGGCCATGACGAGGCGACGGGGCTTCGGCTTTGGACTACCGAGGGAGGGGCGCCCGAGGTAGCCGTTCCGGCCGCCGAAGGCCAGCCGATCACCTGGGCGATAGCAGCGCAAGCATCGGCCGTCGCCGAGCCGGTAGACGCTGGCCAATACATGCCTGCCAGAGGCGAATGGCTGGATCATCCCAAGTTTGGGTTGTGCAAGGTCGAAGGGCTTTCCGGCGATGGCGTCTGCTTCATCAAGCTTCCCGACGCGCGCCGAAAGAAGATCCAGATCGAGGCGCTTCAGATCCTCGCACCCCGGCAGGACGGGACGCGCAGGATCTTTCCGGTTCGACCGAAGCCAAAATCCTGAGCTCAATCGTTCAGGCGGATACGCGGGTCGAGCGCGGCCACCGCGATGTCGGCGAGCAGGTTGCCGATCTGGACGGCAATGCCGAACATCAGCACCACGGCCATGATGACGGGCGCATCGAGCGACTCGATCGATTCTATCGTCAACAGCCCGAGCCCTGGCCACGCGAAGATTTTCTCGGTGATGATTGCGCCCCCGACGAGGAACGGAAGGCTCAGGCCCACGAGGGTGACGACTGGAAGCAATGCGTTTCTAATCGCGTGCCGGATGACGACCTGACTCGGGCGCATGCCCTTCGCTTTGGCCGTGCGGACGTGGTCGTGCCGAAGGGCTTCGATGAGCTCGCCGCGCATGACGCGTGCGTAAGTCGCCGCGCCAGCGATTGCCAAGATGAAGGCCGGCAGCAACGCGTGGTAGATGTGATCGACCGGGTCGATTCCGTATCCACCGAAGGGAAACCAACCGAGCAGGAACGAGAACACCAGGAGTGCAATCGGTCCGGTCACGTACGTCGGCAAGCTGATGCCGACGAAGGTGGCAAACATGATGAGGGTATCAGACCAGCGGTTTCTTCGGAGTGCGGCGATCACGCCTGCGGTGAGCCCGATCACGAGCTCGAACAACACGGCCATCGACGCGAGGAGCAAGGTCCGCGGCAGCCGGTGGCCGATCACCCTCGC
>CAXMND010000163.1:0-47292 GCA_964194675.1 uncultured Coxiellaceae bacterium
ACGGCCTTCGGGGCCTTCCGAAACTCACGTGCGAGCCGCTTGACCGTGTCGGCGGGAACGCCGGTCACTACGGCGGTCTGCTCGGGTGGGTACGACTTGGCGATCTCGACCATGCGATCGACATTCTTGGTGTGTTCGGCAAGCCTTCCGAGGTCCACGCCCGCAGCGGTCACTTCGTGCAGAAGGCCCAACAGGAAGAGTGCGTCCGTGCCCGGCTTGATGAACACGTGCTCGTCGGCAATGCGTGCCGTCTCGGAACGCCTCGGGTCGACGACGATCACCTTGCCGCCTCGCTTCCGAATCGCTTCGAGCCGCTTCTTGATGCCGGGTGCGGACATGAGGCTGCCGTTCGAAGCGACTGGGTTTGCGCCGATGAGCATCATGTAGTCGGTGCGATCGACGTCTGGCAGGGGAAAGCGGAGTTGGTGGCCGTACATGAAGTACGAAGCCAGCATCAGCGGCCACTGGTCGCACGAGCTCGCCGAGAATCGATTCTTCGTCCCGAGTGCCCGGAAGAATGCGGGGCCATACACGAGGGTGCCGAAGTTGTGTGCGTTTGGATTCCCAAAATAGAGTCCAACTGCGTTGCGGCCGTGCTTCTCCTGGATGTCGTGCAGTCGATTCGTCACCTCGTCGAACGCGTCGTCCCACGACATGGGCTCCCAACGGTCGCCGACCCTGCGGACGGGTTGCTTCAGCCGGTCGGGGTCGTCGTAGACGTCTTTGAGGGCGGTTGCCTTCGGGCAGATGTGTCCATGGCTGAACACATCACGCTCGTCGCCGCGGATCGACGTCACTTCGTCGCCGTCGACTTCGATCTCGAGGCCGCACATCGCTTCGCAGAGGTTGCAAGTACGATAGTGGGTAGTGGTGTTGGTGCTCATCGGCCAAGCATACCCGAGCTTGGGTGGCGAGAGTATCCGACTGTTCTTAGGCTCCGTGCAGGCGAAAAGCGCCGTTCTTCAAGCCTCTTTGTCTGAGCTTTGGGTTACTGCGACGAACCGAAGGCGTAGGTCGTAAAGGATCTCGGTGATCAGGCGCTCCTCCTCACCTGTGAGGTTGCCCCGCGTCTTTTCTTCGAGCAACGCAATGCAGTCGATCGATTGCTTGGCGTGGGCGAGGTTCACGGTGGCGTTCTCAGCATCGGGGAGCTTTCCGAGATGCATCAACGCCGAGGTGCTCAGGGACAAAACCAGGGTGTTGAAGTCGATGTCCGGCGCCTTCGTGTCGTCCTCACCCATGATGTCACTCCCGGCTACTCTACTGCTCTGGTTGCCCTGGTTGCTCTGGGGGCGGTTCGTCGGTCGACTCGCTCGGGTCGATCTCGACGCGCTCGCAAGCCCCTTCTTTGTCGGCCAGCTCGGCCAGGTGCTGCTCGAATTGCTCTTTCGAGATCAAGCCCTTCTCGATGTTCCGCTCGATGATGCGCCTGTCGACTAGTTTATCCCCTAAAGCTTCCATGCGGCCGAGTGTAGATTCGACGCCCCGACTGTCAACACAACAAAAAAAAGGGTATGATCTGAAGATGGTGTTGAAGGGGGTGACACCGTCAGCGGATCAGCTGCGCGAGCTCGAGATTCTCGTCCGCTCTCACCATCCTCTTCTCCTCGTCGATACCGTCGAGGAGGACCGTGTTCATCTGCTCTTGCAGCATACGGCCGAGCACCTCGAGCTTCCTCTCTTTTCTTGGACGCAAGTGACCGGGCTTTGCCGCGAGCTTCCCGAGCCGGGGAAGACTCCAGAAAGCGGCCCGCCTCAAAAAGCGCTCGCTTTCATCGAGCGTTCGGACATCGAAGCGATCTTTCACCTGCGCGGCCTCGGATCGTACCTGCACGAGCCGCCGGTTATCGCGCAACTCAAGAGCATCCATAACAAGTACCTCCGGCATCGCGGCGCGATCGTGTTGTCGGGGCACGGCATCGACATGCCTCCCGAGCTGAAGCACCTCTTTACACCGCTCGACCTCGAGGTGCCGACGCCGCAGGACTATCACGCGTTCGTTAAGGCGGTCCTCCAAGACCTGGCGCAGCGGGTTCGGGTGAAGGTCGAGCTCTCCAGTGTCGATGTGTCCAAGCTCTTGGCGGCGCTCCATGGGCTAACGTTCTTCGAGATCCAAAAGATCATCACGCAGGCTGTGATCGAAGACGGGGTTCTCGGTCGTCACGACATCGATCGGATCCTCGAGGCGAAGCGCCAGATCATCGAGCGATCGGGCGTGCTTGAATACTTCCCAAGCGATCTTCAGATGGGGGACGTTGCGGGTCTCGGCGAGCTCAAGGGATGGCTGCGCAAAAGGCAGGCTGCCTTCGAAGATCCGAGCCGTGCAGAAGAGTTTGGGCTTACCCCCCCCAAGGGGTTGTTGCTGATCGGGGTGCAGGGATGCGGAAAGAGTCTCTGTGCCAAAGCGGTTGCCGCGGAGTGGAAGCTCCCGTTGATTCGGCTCGACCCATCGAATCTGTACAATCGCTACGTCGGCGAGAGTGAAAAGAACCTCAAGCGGGCCATCCGGGTTGCCGAGGCGATGGCGCCTGTTGTGTTGTGGATCGATGAAATCGAAAAATCGTTTTCGCAAGAAGACGCGGACGGCGGTCCGGCTCAGCGGATCTTCGGCACATTTCTCGGGTGGCTTCAGGACAAAAAGGAGAATGTCTTCGTCGTCGCCACGGCGAACGACATTTCGAAGCTCCCACCCGAGCTTCTACGTAAGGGTCGATTCGACGAGATATTTTTCGTGGACCTACCGGACGGTGACGCCCGGCGACGGGTTCTCGAGATCCACCTCGAGCGCCGAAAACGCGACCCGTCGAAGTTCGACTTGGTACGTTTGGTGGACCTCACAGACGGCTTCAGCGGCGCGGAGATCGAGCAGACCATCGTCTCCGCGCTATACACGGCGTTTTCCCGCGAAGAAGACCTGACCACCGAAACGATCGCCGAGGAGATCGAGCTGACCAAGCCCCTCTCGGTCACGATGGCCGAGCGCATCGACGCCCTGCGGGCATGGGCGCAAGATCGGGCCGTCTTCGCGGGCTAGTCGGCTAGCGCGCGTTGAGCTCTCGCTGGTTGTATTCGTGCTGCTCGCGGATGCCCTCGAGGGTCGTCTTGGCGACGAACTCTTCGAGCTTCTTGCGAATGAGAGGCACTTTTGCGCTGACCTCGAACTCGATGTTGTACGTGCAGCCGCTCCCTTTCGGGGAGATGGTGATGTCAGAGTCGATCTTTCCGGGCGTCTTGAGGACGTCGATGTGACTCTTGCAGGTCTTCTTCTCACCCGCGTCCCGCCACTCCAATCGTTCGATGATCGTGTTGGTCGAGCTGAAGAGCCTCTTGGCGAATCCGGGTAGGTCGCTTTCGACGTCTCGGGTGGCAGTGATCGTCTTGGTTCCCCCACCTTCGTCGACCTGGACGCGGATGTTCTTTTCTCCGAGCGCCTCGCTGCGCTTCTTGATCGCGTCTGGGTCCGTCATGAACCGGTACACGGTGTTGATGTCTTGCGAGTAGTCGATTGAGAATTTCCCCATGTCAGCTCCCGTTACGAGACGGCGTAGCATAGCACGAATGCCCCTGGGAGATCGACCGGCCTAGCCGCCCAACACCATACTGAGAATCACATTGGCGACGGCGAAATACACGATCAGCCCAAGGACATCGACGACCGATGCGATGAGCGGCGTCGACGATACGGCCGGGTCCAGGCCGACGCGCTTGATGAGAAAGGGAAGCAGGGAGCCGATGATCGTGCTCATAGTGACGATTGCCAGGATACTCAGCCCGACGGCTGTGGCGATGTTCGCCGCCGGCACAGTCTCGCCAGCGAGCCACCCTCGCGCGAACCCCATCAGGCCGAGAGCGACCCCCAGCGAAAGCCCGATCAAAAGCTCACGCGACAGCACCCGCGCCCAATCCCCCGGCTTGAGCTCCCCGAGCGCCATTGCCCGGATGATCAGGGTCGACGACTGGGAGCCGGCGTTTCCACCTGACGCGATGATCAGGGGGATGAACACGACGAGCTCGAGTGTCGCTTGCAGGATGTCCTGGTTCTCGCGAATCACCGTCGCGGTCAAGAGCTGCGCAACGAAGAGCACCACGAGCCACGACCCGCGCTTCCACACGAACTCGCCCCAACCGGTCTGAAAGTACGAGTCTTCGAGCGGAACTACGCCACCCATCATTTGGGCGTCTTCGGTGGCCTCTTCGATGACGACGTCGACGACGTCATCGACCGTGACCACTCCGAGCATGCGTGACATGTCACCGACGACGGGGAGCGCCGCCAAGTCGTAGCGCGCGATCTCGTGTGCCACCTGTTCCTGATCGTCGGACGGCGATACGAAGAACACGTTTTCCGTCATGATCTCCGAAAGAGCCTCGCCAGGCTCACTCAGGATCAAGTCACGAAGCGAAACGACCCCCAGCAACTCTTCGCTCGGGCCGCAAACGTAGATGTAGTAGAGGATCTCCGCTTCATCTTTGCGCCCGACGCGGCGTGCCGCTTCCATCGCTTCCCACACCTTGGTTTCGGGCGGCAGGGAAACGAACTCGTTCGTCATGATGCCGCCGGCGGTCTCGGGCTCGTAGCGGTCGAGCTCTCGAACCTCTTCGGCGGCTTCGGGTTCTTCGCGGGCTAGCGCGGCTAGGAGTGCCCGTGCGTCTTCCTCGTCGAGCTCTTGCAACAGGTCGACGCGGTCGTCCGGGTCCATCTTGCCGAGCAGCTCGACCGCTCGCGCCGTGTCGATCGCATTGAAGACCAACACCTGGCGATGCGGGCTGAGTCGCTCGACGACATCTGCAGCAGCCTCCGTCGGGAGCGCGCGCACCAGTGCGACTGCTTCTCGGGCAGACAGATCTTCGAGGAGCTCGGCGATATCCTCTGGGTGGAACTCGGAGACCGCCTCACGAACGGCTGCGGGACCGTGCGCGATGGCATCCTGGAGGTCTGGTCCGATGAGAGTTGCCAACCGCATTGCGGCAGATTCTGGCGCATGCTCGGCGCCGCTGCAGCAAAAATCTCGCCTATGGTGAGGCTTGTTTCTTGCGGAACCGGATATTCAGCAGCTCCACCGCGAGCGCGAAGACCATCGCGAAGTAGATGTACCCCTTGTTGACGTGCTGACCGAGACCCTCGGCGGTGAGCAGTACGCCGATCAAGAGGAGGAAGGACAGTGCCAGAATCTTCATCGACGGGTATCGATTGACGAAGTCACCGATCTGCTTCGCGAAGAGCAGCATGACCGCAATTGCAATGACAATCGCGGTGACCATGATTTCAATGTGCTCTGCCATCCCGACCGCCGTGATGACCGAGTCGAGGGAGAAGATGATGTCGAGGATCATGATCTGCACGACGACGCCCGGAAGGCCGCTAAACCACCCTTGGATGTCTTCTTGGTCGCTTCCTTCGACTTTTTCGTAGATCTCCTGCGTGCTCTTCGCGATTAGAAAGAGCCCGCCGCCGAGCAAGATGAGGTCTCGCCCTGAGAACGCTCGACCCATGACCTCGAACAAGGGCTCGGTCAGGCTCATGACCCAGTTGATCATCAGCAGTAGGCCGATCCGGGTCACCATCGCGCCGATGAGCCCCAACCTGTACGCGCGCTCCTGTTTTTCGACGGGCAGCCGCGACGCCAAGATGGCGATGAAAACGATGTTGTCGATGCCGAGGACGATCTCGAGCAGGGTCAGGGTGACGAGCGCGATCCATGCATCGGGGTTGCTCAGCAGCTCGATCATGTCCGCGACTTCTAGCGCGGTTCGCCAAAGGAGGTCTAGGAGACTCGAGGCGTCTGTCATGGTTTGATGCTGGTTTTCGTGGGTCTCGAAGCGATCGAGGACCTCTCCGTGGCCCGTTAGGCTTCGTAAGTTGCCGTACTTTCAAGGCTTCGCTACGCTGATCGCGTGGGGTTTCGAAGACAAATGGGCCGTCTGATCGTTATGATGCTGCCGCTCCTCGGGGTTTCCTGTGCAGGCGAGGGGCCGGTCGCGACCGACGCGTCTTACGACCTGACATGTCCGGACCCGCCCGCATCTTGTAGCCTCCCGCAGAGCAACTGTCTGGGCAACGGAGGGTTGCGCGAGATCCTCGGTGTCAACGGAGAGGTTTCATGCGACGGCGAGACTCCGCTCATCGCCATTTGCGAGTTGCAACGATTCGAGGGCGGGCAGCTCCTTACGTTGGTTGCTTCGGTTGGCGATGAGTTTGCCTTCGAGCTTCGCGGGGTGGCCGTCGAGTCGGATGGCTCCGTGTCCGGGGCAGCCTGCGCGGTTACGATCATCGAAGACCAGGTTTCTTACGGGGGAAGACTCGGTGCGTGTGGTGACGCGCAACCCTCGATGGAACAGCCTTGCCAGATCTCGAACGTGGTCCTAGGTGACGCCGACGGCGCCGATATCAGCTTCGATGTCGCGTGCCAAGGACTCCTGAGCGACACGACAGGTAACTCCTACAACGTCGGCGGCCGAGAAGGGGGCCCCGCTAGGATCCGCTTCGCTCGCTGCACGAGCTTCTAAGCCGGCCCCTAAAGCGTCTTCTGCGAGTAGTCTGTGCCGTCGAAGCGAAGAGCAGTCGGCTTGTCATCCACGACGGTGTGAATCTCCACGGGTCGTGTCCAAACGCGGCATAGTGCTTTGCAAACTTCGTTTGCCCAGTCCAGGCGTAGATCCGCTCCTTGGTGCGTGTGCTCCAGCAGAAGCTCCGAGCGGTTTCCGTAATTCGCATCGACCACCGAAATGATCGGGTTGCCCGCGTTGGTGAGGGAGGTGAGCAGCTGCCCCTTCACCTCTTGGAACTGTCGGCTCTCGATTTCCCAACGATCGTTCCGCTGATTGTACCCGAAGGAATAGAGCTTCTGATCCGCGACGAAGTCTTCGGTCAGGTACTCGTCGATGAACGTCACGTCGTTGTAGAGCGCACGCACTTCGAAAATCTTCTGCCGCCCGAGGCCCGTGCGTCGATCCCAATGGCGCCGAACCTCGAATTCGCTGCAATCATCCCACTCTTTGCCGAACTGCCCCTTGTTCCATCGGTCTTCGATGTGGCGAAAAAGCTCGATTCCGAGCTTGTACGGGTTCAACTGCCCCGGTGTTGTGGCGAGGACGCTCGCACAGCGGTCCGCGTAGTCGATGATCTCGCTCGAATCGCAGATGTTCTCGGTCATGAGGCGGGAGTGCCAGTAGCTCGCCCAGCCTTCGTTCATGATCTTCGTCTGCATCTGCGGCGAGAAGTAATAGGCCTCGGCACGAACCATCGTGAGGCATTCACGTTCCCACCGCTGTAGCGGCGCCTGCTCGAGCAGGAACCCCAAGATGTCGCGGTCCGGGGCGCTCGGAAAGCGCTGCGCCTTTTCCCGCTCTTCCGCGAGCTTCTGCTTTTGTGACTCGACGAACTCTTCGGGATTGATGAACGACTCCATGTAGTCCCGATCCACGCGCAGGAGTGCTACCTCGGGTGGCTCCTCAGGCTCGTCTTCTTCGGAAGTGCTCGGCGCTGTCAGCCTCGGCATGAACGGCTTTTGAGGATCGATGAGGTTTTCGAGGCTCAGGCACGCGTCGATGAACTGCTCGACCGTCTCTAGCCCGATGCGGTTCGCCCACTTCCGGACGATTGCCCCATGGTTAGCCAGAGTGTCGATCCACTTCCGCACGTCAGACGCGTTTTTCGGATCGCGCCCTTGGCTCGTCATACGGAAGCAGAAGTTGTTCTTGAAAAAGTCGACGTGCGCGTAGACGTGCGCCATCACGAGCTTTTGGTCGATCAAACCATTGCCTTCGAGCAAGTACGCGATCGCAGGGTTGGTGTTGATCACCAGCTCGTAGATCTTCGACAGGCCGTATTCATGACTCTTGCTGAGCCTTTCGTACTCCATGCCCCAGCGCCAATGCGGGTAGCGGGTAGGGAAGCCGCCGTATGCAGCGACTTCGTTCATCTGGTCGTAGCTGAGGACCTCGAAGATCGTCGGGAAGAAGTCCAAGCCTACGTTCCGCGCGAACTCCTCGATCCGAAGTTGCTCGTCGCGAAGCTGGCTCGGAAGCGCCGTTTTCAGGGCAAACTGGGCCACTCGCTATTTACCTTTCCCCAAGAACTCGCGGATCGACTCCACGATGGCGTCGCGGTCGTTGATTTCGCTCGTGATCAGCTGGTCTTCGTCGGAAAAGTGTTCTTTCAGGTCCTTGATGAACTGGCCTGACCCGTAGGGGCTGTCGACCTGGCCGTAGCAAAACACATTTGCGACGGGCAATAGGAGCTTCTTCAGAATGTCGACGCATAAAAGAGTGTCGTCAACACTCCAGTTGTCTCCATCCGAAAAGTGGAATGGATAGATGTTCCACTGTGACGCCGGATAGTCCCGCTCGATGATATCCGCTGCCAGACGATACGCAGATGAGATCATCGTCCCGCCTGACTCGCGCGTTCGGAAGAACGTGTCGCGATCGACTTCGCGTGCCGCAGCGTCGTGGATGATGAAGCGTGTCTCGATCCCCTTGTACTGGCGACGCAGCCAGGTGTCGATCCAGAACGATTCGATGCGCACGATCTCTTTTTGCTCGTCGCCCATCGAGCCCGACACGTCCATCATGTAGAGGATCACTGCGTTGGCGATCGGCTCTTCTTCGGTCTTCCACGACTTGTATCGCATGTCGTCCCGGGTCGGGATGATCACCGGCCGTTTCGGGTCGTACGTCCCGAGTGCGATCTGTCGTCGAAGCGCGGTGCGGAACGTGCGCCTGAAGTGTCGAAGCGAGTTTGGGCCTACGTTACGAACACCTACGTAGCGGTCCTTCTTGTCGACGATCGCGCTCTTACCCTTGTTCTCGATGTTCGGGAGCTCGAGCTCTTCGCCCAGGATGTCCGCGAGCTCATCGAGGGTGAGCTCGACCTCGAGCGCGTGATCGCCCGCCTGGTCGCCCGCTTTTCCCTCTCCATCGCCGTCCTGTGGGCTGCCCGATAACGGATCGCCGGGATCGCCGTCGCCCTGGGCGACCCCTCCTTGTTGCTTGTCGCCGAAGCGAAGTTTTGGGATGTCGATGTGTGGGATCGGGATCGACACCAAGTCTTTGCCCTGCCGGCCGAGCAGCTCACCCCTCGAGATGTACTTGCGAAGATTCTGCCGAATCCTCCCACGAACGATGTTGCGGAACCGGGAGTGATCCTGGTCGATTCGCAGAGACAATCCTTACTCCTTTACGTCGCCCCTCGCGAAGATACTGGCCACGTAGGCGAGCACGTCCGTCGCCGACGCTTCGTTGTACCCATAGTACTTGATGAGCCGGTTCTTGATGATGTCGATTCGGTCTTGTGTCTCTTTGTCGATGACGTTCGACACGAAGCTCGAAAGCTTGATCGAGTCTTTCTGGTCCTCGAAGAGCTTCATTTCGAGCGCGCGACGCAAGCGGTCGTTCGTCTCGTACGTGAACTTCTTCCCTTCGAGCGCTAGGTGGCCGATGAAGTTCATGATCTCGCGCCGAAAATCGTCTTTACGCGCGTCGCTGATGTCGATCTGCTCTTCGATCGACCGCATCAAGCGCTCATCTGGCTCTTCGTCCTTGCCGGTGTACTTGTTCTTCACCTTCTGTTTCATCAGGTACGCGCGGATGTTGTCGATGTAGTTCGCGGAAAGTCGGCCGATCGCCTCCTCATCGGCGCTGATCGCTCGCTGCACTTCGTTCTTCACGATCTCGTCGTACTCGGCCTTCACGACGCTGATCAGCTCGCCATATCGCTTGCGTTGATCTTCGCTGACCGTAAGTGATGCACTCAGCCCCTTTTCGAGCTCGTTCAGGACCATGAACGGATTGATGTACCCCTCGTTCCCCTCGCGCACGAGCGAGTTACTGATCTTGTCCTGCACGTAGCGTGGCGACATGCCTTCGAGGCCTTCGCGAATCGCCTCCTTGCGAAGCTCCTTCACGTTGTCCTGGGTGTAGCCAGGCAGGATCTTGCCGTCATAGAGCTTCAACTTCTGCAAGAGCGCGAGCTGGTGCTTCTTCGGCTCTTCGAGCCGCGTCAACACTGCCCACATCGCGGCTACCTCGAGGGTATGCGGAGCGACGTGCTTGCCTCGCAACCGGTCCGCACTGAAGTCCTTTTGATAGATCTTGATCTCCTCGTTCATCTTGGTGATGTACGGGATGTCGATCTTGATGGTGCGGTCGCGGAGCGCCTCCATGAACTCGTTGTTGATCAGCTTCTTGTACTCGGCCTCGTTCGTGTGACCGATGATCACCTCGTCAATATCGGTCTGAGCGAACTTTTTCGGCTTGATTTTGTGTTCTTGAGTGGCCCCGAGGAGGTCGTACAAGAATGCCACGTCCAGCTTCAGTACCTCGACGAACTCCACGATCCCCCGGTTGGCGATATTGAACTCCCCGTCGAAGTTGAACGCACGCGGGTCGGAGTCCGAGCCGTACTCGGCGATCTTTCGGTAGTTGATGTCGCCGGTGAGCTCGGTCGAGTCTTGGTTCTTCTCGTCTTTGGGTTGGAAGGTGCCGATGCCGACGCGATCTTGCTCGCTCATGACGAGACGCTTCACGTCGATGTGGTTGCTCATCACCTTCGACCAGTCCCCGTCGTAGCGTTCGAGCAAATTACGAAAGATGAAGCGGCAAGCGGGGTTGAGCTCGCCACGCACGTCTACGTGGCGACGATCATCGCCTAGACGAAGCTCTAGAACCGCTTGGTCACGCCACTCGGGAGGAATCAAGCGCAATGGCTCGTCGTGCATTGGACATGGGAACGTGGCGTCGCCGCCTGCGAGACCCGTCTCCTCGAGATTGGTCCATGCGTACGTGTACAGCGCACCCTCGAGTGTCCTCGAGTAGCGCTCCAAGCCCTTCTTCAACAATCGCGCGATCGTGCTCTTCGAAGAACCTACCGGACCGTGCAGAAGGATGATTCGCTTCTCGGGCCCGTAGTTTTGCGCCGCGGCATGAAGCACGTGCACCAAACGCATGAGCGGAATGTCGAGCCCGTAGATCGCATCTTTTCCGTTCTCGATGGGATCTTTGAAGAACGGATATCGAATCAGTTTCTTCTTGTTGTCGATGTACTCTTCTTCACCGTAAGAGACGACCATGTCGTAGAGGCGTTGGAACGCATTGCGCGTCACCTGCGGGCGCTCTCTTACGATTTGAAGGTAGTCTTCGAACGACCCCTCCCAGTGGAGATCTTGGTATCGTTCGTAGTCTTGCAGGGCAGCAATCTGCTTGACCATTTCCCCCATGGGCGATCCTCCTTAGCTATCAGAGTATCACTAACGTAGATCCTTGTAAGCTTTCTGTTCAGTGTGGTGCAACTCACAACTTGCACCAGTTAACTGTAGGGCCCACCTCACCGAATCCAAGCCGCAATGGAGGTGGCGACCACACATACGAAGACGAGCCAGCGAAGTGCCGGCACAGGCACCTTCAGCATCACTTTGACACCAAGTCGTGCGCCGGCGATTGACGCGACGGCAAGCACGATCGCGGGGGTCCAGGATACCTGTCCGGCCCACACGAAGATCCCAAGCGCGACGGTGCCAAACGCCAGCGTGGCGACGAGCTTGATCGCGTTGGCGCCCACGAGATCGTGGCGCAAAGTTCCGACCAGCACGCTGAGCAGCACAAAGCCCACACCGGCCTGGATAAAGCCACCGTAGAGCCCCGCCAAGAAGAGGCCCACGTACGCGCGGGGGGCCTCCTTTGGTACGAGCGGCGGCCCTTCGGGAGCGATCAGGGTTTGCTTCCGAAATACGATCAGGCTTGCCATGATGACCATCGTGACCAGCATGATCGGCTTCAGAAGCTCGCGCGGGATTCGTGTCGCAATGAGCGCGCCAATCGCAGCCCCGAGGACGGTTGGGATCATGATTGGGACCAGCTGCGACGTGTCGAGCTTGCCGTGGCGATGTAGCGCAGTCGATCCCGCGATGCTTTGTGTGACGACGCCCAGGCGGTACGTTCCGTTTGCGACGTCGGCTGGAAGTCCGAGCGCGATCAGTGCGGGAAGGACGATCATACCACCGCCTCCGGCCATGACGTTGATCACAGTCGCAAGCATTCCGGCCGCTGCAAGGATTGCGAGGCCTTGGTAACTCAGCTCCTCCATCACTCGTCGCGCGGACTATAGCCGGTTTTCGTTTCTCGGTACGCGAGGTGCCAAAGCGTGGTACCGTCGACTCGAAGTGAAGAAGACCTATGTCTTGGACACCAACGTGGTGCTTCACGACCCGTTAGCTGTCTACAAATTCGCGGACAATACGGTCGTCCTTCCAATCTTCGTCATCGAAGAGGTCGATCAGTTCAAAAAAGAACTAAGCGAGCTCGGGCAAAACGCCCGGCACGTTGCGCGCATCCTCGACGACCTTCGCAATCAAAACGGCCGTACCCTCGATCAGGGCGTTCCGCTCGAAAGTACCGGCGGTGAGCTTCGAGTAGCGGTCCCAGCCGAGTCGATGCCACGACGCGGCCACGGCCCAGGGGAAATGGACCGCGCCATCCTCCAAATGGCCCTGAAGCTCCGTGATGATGAGCCCGACAAGCCACTGATCTTCGTCACTATGGATACCAATCTTCGCATCCGCGCTGACGCGCTCGGGTTGCGTGCCGAGACGTACGAAGGAGGCAGGGTTTCGATCGACGAGCTCTACTCCGGCGTCTGCACGATCGATGTCGACGCCGACCTCGTCGACCATCTGGCGAGGCGGGAACTGGTCGATGCCAGTACGCTCGATGCCAAGCTCTACCCCCACGCCGGCATCGTGTTGCGAGAACACGAGCGTCCACGGCACACCGCGCTCGGTCGCTACGATCCCAAGAGCGGGATGGTGGTGCCGTTGCGTGTGGGTAGAGAGGGTGTATGGCGCGTGCGGCCGCGCAACCTGGAACAGTACTTCGCGCTCGACATGCTTCTTACGTCGGATGTGCATCTGGTGACTCTCGTCGGCAAGGCCGGCACCGGGAAAACCTTGCTTGCGATCGCCGCGGGCCTCCAGTCGGTCGTGCAAGACGGGACCTACGGCCGCATGCTGGTGTCCAGACCGATCTTTCCGATGGGTCGCGACGTCGGATATTTACCCGGCACCGTCGAAGAAAAACTCAATCCCTGGATGCAGCCGATCTTCGACAACCTCGAGTACATCTTCAGTAGCGGTCGCGGGCGGATGTCCGAGCACCGCAACTACGAAGAGCTGTTGGCCTCGGGGGTTATCCAGATCGAGCCCCTCACCTACATTCGTGGTCGTTCTCTCCCGAATCAGTTCTTGGTCGTCGACGAAGCTCAGAATCTCACCCCCCACCAGGTGAAAACGGTAATCACCCGGTGCGGTGCGGACACGAAGATCGTGCTGACGGGCGACCCCTACCAGATCGACAATCCCTACGTCGATGGGGCCAGCAATGGTCTGACGGTTGTTGCGCAGCGCTTTCAGGGTGAAGATATCGGCGCGCACGTTACACTGGTGAAGGGTGAACGAAGTGAGTTGGCAGAGCGCGCGACGCAACTTCTATGATCGGGCGGAGCCCCTGTCTAGTCGAGCGCAGCTCCGGCTGCAGGCCGAGCTCGATGTCGCGCTGCGGCGCCTTCATGGAAAGGCCCGGCTGCTGATCGGCGCAACCACCCACAGCGATCCGGCAGAGCGCGATCGGCTGGCTGCTGCTGTCGCCCGTGGTGAGCACGCCAAGCCCCGTTGGGACTGGCGTCCTGTGCCCATCGAAACGAGCGTGTGGCGCGACCTCGATCACGCCCGGCATCTGGCCGAACGCTCGGTGGCGCCTGCGCTCTATCTACTTCGCCTCGAAGAGCTCGAGACCGAGCTCTTGCTCCTGGAGTCGCTTGGACACAGCAAACGCGTTCGACCGATGGCAGCGAGGCTCTTCGGGACAGGGGGCGAGCGGGTATTCGACGATGACCCGACCACGGTGCTCGACGCGGCTCACGACATCCTGTCCCGGACCGAGGCAGACCACGAGCCCAAGACGATCCCCGCCGCCTCGGCCGATGGCGACGACCTTCGCGACCTCATGCTCTCGTATGCCAAGCAGGTCGGTCTTCACATCGCCGTTCGCGTCGACTCAGGCCTGATCGCCAACGCGGCGGTCGGCGAGCGCACTGTCTTCATCGCCGACCGGATCTTCGGCGCTCGCGAGGCAAGGCGATTGGCCGTTCACGAGGTTTTTGGTCACTTGGTGTCCTCGTTCAACGGACGCACCCAGCTGCTTGGAGTGCTCGCGGTCGGTACTGCGCGTTCGTACGGCGACCAGGAGGGCGTGTCGATCTATCTAGAAGAGCTCGCCGGGCTGCTCGACGGTTCGCGACGAAGGACACTGGCTGGGCGTTTGCTGGCCACGCATGCGATGCATGCGGGGGTGTCGTTTGGAGATGCGGCCAGGACACTCGTCCTCGAGCACGGCTTCTCGCCGTCCGAGGCTGTGATCCTTTGCGAGCGGTCGTGCCGTGGCGGGGGTGTGGCACGTGACGCCGTGTATCTGGGCAGCTGGCTTCGGGTTCGCGATGCAGTGGCTTGCGGGCACGCGAGCCTCGCCGAGCTTCAACTCGGCAAAGTGTCGCTCTGCGCGCTACCCGAGGTGCGACGACTGATCGGCGACGGGCTCGTAAGCCAACCGATTTATGGGTCGAACTTGGCGAGGAGCTTCGGCAGGACTGGGGCTGGCACCAGGCCCGACACGTCGCCCCCGAGCCTGGCGACTTCTTTGACCAGGTTTGACGCTACATAGAAATAGGCGTCGTTCGCCATGATGAACACCGTCTCGACTTCGGGGCTGAGGTGACGGTTCATGTTTGCCATCTGGAGTTCGTACTCGAAGTCGGCCACTGCGCGGAGGCCGCGGAGGATCACCCGAGCGTCACGGCTCTTGGCATAGCTCACCAACAAGCCGTCGAAGTGGTCGACCTCGATACGGTCCGGGTTGGCGCCCATGTCGGCGACCGACTCGCGGATCAGGTCCATTCGTTCGGCCACGCTGAACAAGGGCTCCTTCGACTCGTTACCGAGGACGGCTACGATGATCTTTTCGAACGCCACCAGCCCGCTTTGCAGAATGGCGGTGTGACCTTTCGTGATCGGGTCGAAGGACCCAGGATAAACTGCGATGCCTCTCACTGCGTGCCTTTCTCCTCGTAGACACCGAGACTGATGCGAATCTGACCATAGCGGTAGTCCGAGTCCGATGCGAGCCCCTTCGGCCACACCCACCCGTGAGAAGCGGGGTGCTCGACGACTACCCAGGCGCCCCGAGCGAGCTTGTTTGCCGCGGCGAAGGCTTCGATTAGTGGCGGGACGGACTCAATTTCCGCGTAGGGCGCGTCAGCGAAAACGAGATCGAAGCCTTCCGGGGGAGCCGGAACCTTGCTTACTACGACTGCAGGATTGCCGCCGAGGTCGATCTTGAGCGCGCGTGCCTGGTCTTCGACCCCGAGTGCATGTGCGCTCCTTTGGATCTCTTGGATGGCCTGCAGGTCGCGGTCGATCAACAGGGCCTCGGCAGCGCCACGAGAAAGCGCCTCGAAACTCAGCGCACCCGTGCCGGCGAAGAGGTCCAGCACATGCGCTCCGTCGAACGCATGCCGCGATTGAAGCGCCGACCCGAGAGCTTCCCGCACCCGATCCGAAGTCGGTCGTGTTCCTTTTCCGCTTGGCGCACCGAATCGGCGGCCCGAGAATCGGCCGCCCACTATCCGCATGGAAGACCCCTCATAAGGTTTCGTGAGTATTGGCCTCTCTAAAAGGATAAGCAAATGTGAATCACCGAGCCAAACCGCACGTCAGAGACCTGAATTGTGCGCTATGCCACCGAGTGCTAATCCCTTTTTGCGTTCGAGGACGTTGACCGACATGCGGAAGATCTGCCTTCGGTGCGATTCTAAGTTCGGAAGTCAGGCCGACTACTGCCCCCACGACGGGACCCTCCTAGTCACCGATGATGAGGTCCCTGACGCGTTGATCGGCACTGTGTTGCTCGAACAGTTTCGGATCGACGCGTTGATCGGGACCGGTGGGATGGGCACGGTCTATCGCGCGCGACAAACGACCGTGGGGCGGGACGTGGCCGTGAAGGTGTTGAGGATCGAGCTCGCGCGAGACGAAAACGCCGTTCTTCGGTTCGAGCGCGAAGCCCGGCTTGCGACCTCGCTCGACCACCCGAACCTGGTCCAGGTCTTCTTGTCCGGACGATTGAGCGACGGTCGGATCTACATCGTCATGGAGCTTCTCGAGGGGCGTTCTCTCGCGGACGAGCTCGATGAACAGGGGGTTCCGTCGGTGGAGCGCGCGTTGGTGATGGTCATGAAGCTTTGCGCAGGGCTCGGTGCGGTTCACGCGCAGGGCATCGTGCATCGAGACATCAAGCCGGAGAACGTCTACCTCGTTCGTCGAGGAACTGACGAAGATTTTGTCAAACTGGTCGACTTCGGGATCTCGAGGGCGCTCGATACGGAGACGGTGAGCACCGAGTCTCAAAGCGGTCGCGTGTTTGGCACAGCGGCTTACATCTCGCCAGAGGCCGCTACCGGTGATCCGACCGACCGCCGAAGCGACATCTATTCGATCGGGGTCCTGACCTACCAGTTGCTTACCGGGGAGCTTCCCTTCGAGGGCAAGACGGCTGGCGCGGTGTTGATACAGCACGTGCACGAGGAGCCCCCGCCGATGGATACCAAGGGGAGTGGCGAGGACGTTCCGCGCGGTGTCGCACGAGTAGTCATGCAGGCGTTGGCCAAGGACCCGGATGCGCGGTTCCAGACTCTCTCTGAGCTCGTCGATGCGCTGGCTGAAGCGGCGGTCGACGCCGGGCTGTTGACCGACGCACGCGCCTTGCTGCTCGGCACCGTGTGGGGCGATGAGCTCGCCGCCCCGGGTTCTTTTCTCGCCGATCTTCTGGGGGCGAGCAGTTTGCCTGGGATGGCTGACACGCTTGCGCTGACGCTAGATCGCAATCCGGAAGAGGAAGCGCTCCTTTCTTCTGCGCCGAAACCGTTTGGGACGTCGTCGTTCGAGACCGCGGCAGTGGGTGGTTCGCGACCGCGACGACAGGGATGGCTATGGGCTTCACTCGGTGCTCTGGCGGTCTTGCTCGTCGGCGCGGTTGCCGGAACCTGGTGGCTTCAGCGTGCACAGCGGGCGACGGCTACGGAGCCGGCGGTGGTGCCCGAGACTGTGGTCGTCGAAGAGCCGACGGTAGAGGAGCCGGTCGCCGACATAGGGACCGACCAACCGCAGGAGCCACCACTCGTGATTCCGGAACCGGAGGCAGAGCCGAAGGCCAGGCCCAAGAAGAAGAGCAGGAAGTCGGCTAGGAAGAGGACAGCCTCAGCGCCAGTGTCGGCGCCAGCGTCAGTGTCAGCGCCGCCCGCCGAGGATGATGGGATCGACTGGACTGTGCCTGGGTTTCCTGAGGAGGGACCGGACGACGAAGGTTCATCTCCCGAAGCCCCACCGACCGGGACGCCCGATGCGCTCCCGCGAAACCCAGTCGTAATCGACGAAGTCCCTGGGCGCGAGTCTCGGTAGTGCCCGTGAAGTGATCGCCAGGTGCCTTCGTCCCGGTCTTCTTCTTTTTCGGGCTCGGGGTACGATCCGTTCTTCGCCATCGCCGCAGGAGTCGCGTATCTCGAGCTAGTTCAACGATTGCGAGGCTGGCGAACGCCCACGTAGGGGTCTATCGTCATCACCATGAAGATCATCCCCGTGCCGTGTTTGCGTGACAACTACGCGTATCTCGTCGTTCGGGACGGTCGGGCGGCGGTTGTCGATCCGTCCGAGGCCGATCCGGTGCTCGTCGCCATTGAAAGGGAGGGCGTCGAACTCGTCGAGATCTGGCTGACGCATCATCACTGGGATCACGTCGGGGGCATCGAAGGATTGGTCGACGAGTGTCGCATCCAAGTGGTGAGGGGATCAGCCTACGACCAGACCCACGGTCGGATTCCCCGTCAGACGGTCGCGCTTTCCGATGGCGATGCCTTCGAGTTCTGTGGCGCCACAGTCGACATCATGGAGATCCCGGGGCATACCCTCGGAGCCATCGCGTTCGTCACCGAAGGAAACCTTTTCAGCGGTGACACGCTCTTCGTCGCGGGCTGCGGCCGCGTGTTCGAGGGCACGATGGAGATGATGTCACAGTCGCTTGCGAAGCTGCGCGGCCTGCCGCCTGAGACGCAGGTCTGGTGCGGGCATGAATACACCGTGAACAATCTCCGCTTCGCCCAGACGGTAGAACCCAACAACGCCGACATCGATCGTGCCCTCGAGGAGGCGACCGCAGCGCGCGCCGAGGGAAAGTACACCGTGCCCGGCCGTATGGATCGCGAGCTCGGCACCAACCCTTTCCTCCGCTTCGACGACCCCAGCGTTGCGCGTGGCCGCGATCCGGTCGCATCGTTTGCGGCCATCCGCGGAGCAAAAGACAACTTTTGAGTCACTTGCCCCGCAGTCGTTCCATCGAGCTCCGCACGAGGGAGAGGGCCCAGCTGCGCGGAAGCAAACGCGACATGAAGCTCGATGACAAACGGTCTGCGAACGTGGGGATCACCACCGGTTGCCGGCCGAGCGCACGAAGAGCGCCAAGCGCCACAGGCTCCGGGTCGCTCATTGGAATGAAAAAAGGGACCGTTTGATCGAGCTCTCGCTCCTTGACGGGGGTGGTATTGGTGAGCCCAGGGCAGACGGCGAGCACGTCGATGCCGCTTCCGCGCAGCTCGCTCCACAAGCTTGCGGCGAGGTTGAGCCCATACCCCTTGGTAGCGGTGTAGTGTGTGAAGTACGGCGCGCCGCTGATCGCTGACGCTGAAGACACGATGATCACCGCACCCCGACCCCGCGTGGCCATGTCACGTCCGATCGTATGCGTCAGGATCAGCGTGGCGCGGCAGTTGAGGTCGAGCGTCGTCAGGTGCGCTTCGAGGGAGATGTCGAAGAACGGGTCCATCGGGGAGATGCCCGCGTTGTTGATCAACAAGCCGATGTCGTACTTCTTCGCCCACCCGGCGGCCTTTTCCACGAGGCCGTCCTCGGAAAGGTCGCACACGATTGCCTGCGCATCGATCCGGTGTGCCGCGCGAAGCTCTTCGGCGAGCGCTTGGGTTTCTTCCGCCTCGCGGTCGATCAGCAGAAGGTCGAAGCCATCCCTCGCGAGGTATTCAGCGAACGCCCGCCCGATGCCGCGTGCCCCGCCGGTGACGAGGGCATACCCGCCGTAGCGATCGTGGAGGCCTAGTTTCCTGTTGGTCGTCAAGTGATGCTCCTTCAGCGGGCGGTTAGACGGCCTTCGTCACGTGTGCGGTCGTGGACCCAGAAGACGATCCAGATCACGAAAAAACCGGCAACTCCCGACAGTCCGTAGAAGGGACCGAGCCACGTGGGTGCGCCAAAAGTGAGGTCGAGGGCCGCAGCGGTGAGGGCGACAATCGTCCCGCGGGCGAGTGCGGTCGCGATCACAGACTCGCTCCGCACCCGCAGGTAGACCAGCACCCACGACGCCACGATGCACCATGGAAGCGCAAGCGCGACACTCCCGAGCCCTGGCACACCGTAGAGATTTCCGATCGCGACCGAGGGCGCCAGCCACAGCCACCACAGGACGCCGATAGCGGTCGAGCGAGTCCAGAAACCACCGGGGATCTCCCGAAAGAAGTAGCCACGAAACGCCACCTCGTCGCAGAACGCAAGAAGCAAGTTGAAGGTCAGGCCAGCCGGCATTCCCAAGACGATCAGCATCAACGGATGGGGTGGGCGATTCTCCGCGAGGTACTCTTCGAACTCGGTCAGGTGCTCCGGGGGCACCATCGAACGCTTGTTCTCGATCAGCTGCTCGACGGTGAGCACGGGCTCGTACCCGGCCCACCATGTGACGAGCACTCCAACCGCAAGCGCCGCCACCGGCAGCAACCACGCGACCAACCACCACCAGTTCACGATGAAGCGAATCCCAAGCGGCTCGAAGACGGGCTGCTTGAGCACCGGCCCCTGCATGAACAACACCGCGATCAGCGCCGGGACGGCGTACCAGACCGCCACCGCGCGCCCAATCGCGCCGGTCCACTCGATGCCTTGCGACCACATCGCGAGAACGGGCGTCCAGCTCCCGATGGCCATCAACGCAAAGGGAATTCCTATGAGCCGCGCTCTCGTGGCCCGAAAGCTCACCGAAACCGTTTCCAGGCGGCGAACTCGGCGTCCTGAAATGCGGCATAGCGCTTCTGGAGACGAATGAGCTCCCCGTAAATGCGCGGCATTTGCGACGCGAGCGCGAGAAGCACCCTTCCGGTGGCCTCTGCGTCGCCTGCAGCCCGGTGGGCTCGCTCGAGCGGGATTCCGAGGTGGGCGGTGACATCCGCTAGCTTTCGGCTCGAAAGCTCTTTCAGGATTTCGCGCGCCCAAACGAGAGGGTCGACCCACACGACGTCGTCCCGTACGGCCGGCGGCATATCCCCGGCCGTCATCCCTTCTGGGGCTGCGCGGCTCAGCTCTGTCTTCAGGAACCCGCGATCAAAGTCGGCGTTGTACGCTACCGGAAGCTTCCCTTGCAGGAGCTCCAAGACCTGCACCATCACGGTGGCGAAGTCGGGCGCCCCTTGAAGCTCTTCGTCGGTGATCCCGTGCACGGCCCGGGATTCTTCCGGTATGGGGATTCCGGGATTGACGAGCAGACCTTCACGCCTCGTCACCTGCCCATTTTCGAAACAGACGACCCCAATCTCGATGACGCGGTCAGTTTCGGGGTCGCGCCCCGTGGTTTCGAAGTCGATCACAGCGAAGGGGATGTCCTCCCACGCCATTCCAGGCTCGAACTCTTGGCACAAGCCCTCGACGTTTTGAATCGCATCCGCGATTAGATCCGCAATCCCCGGATAGTGGCGCCCGGTCGGAAAGCACCCACACACATCGGCTCGTCCCCGCACGCCAGGGAAGATGCACCGTATAGCCGTTCAGGTGCAAGTCGTATAAAGAAAGTGCGTGAGCTTCCCATATCGAACCCGGTTCGCGCCTTCGCCGACTGGCAAGTTGCACCTCGGGCACGCTCGGACGTCGTTGGTGACCTGGCTTCGGGCGCGCAAGCTCGGAGGACAGATTGTGATGCGGATCGAGGACATCGATCGGCCGCGCGTCGTTCCGGGCGCGGCCGACGCGATCTGCAGGGACCACGAGTGGCTTGGGCTCGACTGGGATGAGGGCCCCGTGTTTCAATCAACCCGTGGCCAGACGTACGAGGCAGCTCTTGACACTTTGACTCGGGCCGGCTTGGTCTACCCGTGCACCTGCTCGCGAAAGGACATCGCGAGGGTCGCTAGCGCTCCGCATGGCGATGAGGGGCCTCGCTACCCAGGAACCTGTCGTGACGGCCCGACGCAACCGGACCGCCCGCTCGCGCTTCGCTTTCGTTTCGACGACCCGTCGCCGGAGTTCGACGACTTGCTCTGCGGGATCTACCCCGAGGGAAAGACGGGCGGCGACTTCGTCGTCCGTCGGTTCGATGGGGTCTGGGCCTACCAACTCGCTGTCGTCGTCGACGACGCCGACATGGGCATCACGGAAGTAATCCGTGGTGACGATTTGCTTTCGTCTACGCCTCGTCAGATCGCACTCTACAAAGCACTCGGTCGCGATGTTCCGAGGTTCGCCCACGTCGCGCTCGTGGTCGATCCGGACGGTGTGCGACTTTCAAAGCGACATGGGGCGACGCCCATCGAAGCTCTTCGCAACGCTGGCCGCTCACCTGAAGAGGTGATCGGCGAGCTTGCGTGCTCACTCGGAATCACGACCACGACGGCGCCGATTCAGCCCGAAGCGTTAGTCTCGCGTTTCACGCTCGAAGAGATTTCCCGCTCAGCATTCACTTGGAATCCCAGGGGTTGACTTTTGTTCGAATTTCGACCCTGATTCACGAACGATCATGCGCTGAGGAGTTCCCCATGACATCGAGCGAGAGGCTGATGGAAATCGCCGAGCGACTGGCGGAGCTCGACCCCGTTAGAACTTACCCAGAGCGTGGTGCAGCCTTGATCGCCGGTTTGGTTGGCGCAGCAGCGTACCGCCTCGACCGTGCCGACCGCGCCGGGCTCGACAGTGAGTCGACCCTAACCAACACCGAGCCCACCATCTCGCTCCCGCTTCGCCAAGGCCGCGCGCCGGTCGGCACCCTCCATCTGGAGATCGTCGGCGACGCGCCTGCTGGCAATCAGCTCGAGCTCCTCAAGTGGGCTTCGCGGCTTTACGCAAGAGGCCTCGACTACGTTGACCGGCTCGCCGACGAGGGCGGGCGTCGTCCGGGCGAAGCCATCGAGCAGACGCTCCGCCGTGCGCCGTTGACTCCACGCGAGCGTGACGTGGTCTCGCTCCTGGTAGCTGGTTCGAGCACTCGCGATATCGCAAGCGAGACAGGCCTCACCGTGTCCACCGTCAACACCTACTTGAAGCGAATCTTTTCGAAGCTCGGCGTACACTCGAGGGTCGAGCTGATTGCCCGGATGGCTGGGACAGCTACGATTCCGCCGCGCTCGAGCTACCAAGCGCCCCACCCGGATTGATGGATCGAGACGACGAACTGACACATTTGGATCGCGAGGGCCAAGCCCGCATGGTCGACGTCGGCACGAAGGACAAGACATCTCGCGAAGCCAAGGCACGCGCGACCCTGCGCATGAAACCCGAGACGCGCCGCGTGCTGTTGTCCGGGAACGTTCCTAAAGGTGACGCGCTCGCTGCGGCGCGCATTGCCGGCATCCAAGCTTCCAAGCGCACATCGGAGCTCATCCCGCTATGTCATCCGTTGGCGATCACCGGTTGTGACGTCGCGTTTCACTCGGCCGACGACGACGAACGGTTCGTGATCGAAGCTTCGGTACGTTGCGCAGATCGAACGGGAGTCGAGATGGAAGCCCTCACGGCGGTCTCTGTTGCGGCGCTGACCCTCTACGACATGCTCAAGGCGATCGACCGTGGGATGGCGATCGAAGAGATTGTCCTGCTCGAAAAACAGGGCGGACGAAGCGGCCACTATCGACGTAAGCCCTAGTCCCGACGCACGATTCTGCGGAGCGCCCGCCAATCGTCCGCGGAAAGCTCACGGGTCATGATGAGGGCTCCCGATGCTGCCGCGAACCCCAGCACGAGCGCTCCCAAGGCGAGCGCGGGCGATGCATGGGGGACCCAGGCAGCCGCTGCCCATCCGGCGCATGCCGCCAACGCGGCTCGAATCCACGTCAGGATGGGGATGAACGCACCGAATAGAAAGTAGATCGCCAGGGCCGATCCGACGAGTGCCACCACCATGCCGATCGTCGTGCCGGTCGCTGCGGCGCCGAGCGTTCCTGGACCGAGCCCTGCCCGCGAGATGAGGAGCCGGTTCGCGACGACGACCGCGATCAACGAGACTCCGGCGATACCAGCCGCGAGAGACGGGTGGCCAGCCCCGCTGATCGCGGTTGCAGCCACCGCGAAGAGGGCAAAGGCGACAATCCCGAACACCAAGATCGACAACGCCGCCGCCCCCGCGACGTAGTCCGCCGGGTAAGCAAGCCGCACTACGCCCTCCGCCGCACCTGAGATCGGCGCCGCCACCACCAACAGAAGAAGCAACGACAACCGCATGGCGTGCTGGATCGTCGAGCGCGTTGCGTCCCGGTCTCCGAGCGACGTGGCCTTGCTGATCAGTGGAAAGATGATGAACGTCATCGAGATGATCAGTTGATAGGGGACGAACGCGAAGGTTTGCGCGGCACGGTAGTACCCGACGTACTGGTTGGCGATGTCGACCGCTGCTTGTGCAGTGGTTGCGCTCATGAGCGCGATCTCGGTTGCCGTGCGTTTGAGCACCTGAATGTCGATCAGCAAGGTGCCGTTGAGACAAACCTGGTAGGTCCAGATCGGCGCCATGAAACCGATCCACCGGCGAAGCGGAACCCCTTTGCCGGGTTTGCCCCAGCCCACCCAAATCAACGCGATCGACAAGATCGACGCTGCCGCAGCGGCGAAACCAATCACGGCACCGACAGCGCCGATCCCGAGCGCTGCGCCCGTCAGAATTCCCGTCGTTCTCAGCACCGAGAATGTGACGTCCAGGCGAGCTTGCTTCCCAAACAAGTGCCGGCCGTTGAGGCTGCCGACGATTGCGGCGTAGAGAGCGTACGCGAACACCATGACCGATGCGATTCGCAGCAGCGGGGTCAGCTGCTCGTCGAGAAGGAAGCGGGAGATCACCGGGGCAAGCACGAAAAGAGTGGCCGCCAACGTGCCTCCAATCAGGGTCTGAACCCGGAGTCCCTGCCGAAGCGTCACCGTGACGCTCGCCTCGTCCTCACTCACGAATTTCGAGACCGACTGGATCGTGGCAACGATCAACACGTTGTTGAAAATCGCCACTCCGCTCATCGCGGCCGAGTACAGCCCGAACTCTTTCGCCTCCCCGAAGATCCTCGGCAAGAGGAGCTGAACCGCGTAGCCGGTGATGATGAAGAAGACCTTGGCACCACCGATCGATACCAAGCCGCGCCCTGCTCGCCGCGCATCATCCGAGGAATTCACCGCGGCCGGTTGTGACGTTCTTGCCAAAGCTGGTCAAGGGTTGACTTGGATCCTCGCATGACGCCAATTACGGCCCAGTGAAGCTCATCCTCTTTAGGTCGAGGCGCAGCGCGTACGGCCGTTTGATCTTTGCGGCCGGGGTTCTCGGGGTCGTGCTGTTGGTGGGTGCCACGTCGTATTTCGCCGTAGGAGAGGGCCGCTGGTCGTGGTTCGACTGTTTCTACATGACCATCATCACCCTCTCGACGGTCGGTTTCGCCGAGACGCTGGAAGGGATGAACGAGGTCCCCGAGGCTCGTGTGGTCACGATCGCCCTGATCATCGTCGGCAGCGGCACCCTGCTTTATTTCATTTCTAGTCTCACCGCTTTGATTGTAGAAGGTGACCTACAAGGAATTCTGAGGCGGCGGAGAATGCAACGCGCAATCGGTACTTTGAACAACCACATCATCGTTTGTGGCATCGGTACGACGGGCCGCCACATCGCGACCGAGCTCAGCGCGGTCGGCATCCCGTTCGTCGTCATCGACAAGGACCACGATCGGCTCGAGGAGCTGAACGAAGAGTTCGAGGAGCAGCTGCTCTACGTCCAGGGCGACGCCACAGACGACCACATCCTCGAGATGGCCGGCGTCGAATGCGCACGAGGTGTCATCTCAGCGCTGAACGACGACAAGGCCAACCTTTTCGTCACGATCAGCGCGCGCGCCCTCAACCCGAAGGCGCGCATCGTTGCCAAATCGATCGAGTCATCGACTGAGGCCAAGCTCCGGCGGGCTGGCGCCGACGCCGTGGTGGCCCCGAACTACATCGGAGGCGTGCGACTCTTCAGCGAGATGGTGAGCCCGAAGACGGTGGCCTTCTTGGATCGCATCGTCCGATTTGGGAGCGGGATCAGCGTCGGGATCGAGGCGATAGACATTCCCGAGGGGAGCCCTCTCGTCGGCAAACGGCTCGCCGAGACCAATCTCCGAGAAACCGGTGCCCTGGTCGTCGCGCTTCACCTGGCTGATGGCGACTATGTCTACAACCCCGGGAGCGAGCATCAACTCCAGGCGGGCGATTCGCTCATCGTTTTAGCGGAGTCTCAGGACGTGAAGAACCTCCGCGCCAATGTGGTGGCTGGCACCGCCGGCTAGGGCGAATTTGTCGGCAATTGTGCTTCTGGCGGACCTTGACGCGGTCATCGCCATGGTTAGGTTGACCCAACTCCGGGGGTAATCCGGACGCAAAAGGAGACAAGAAAACATGGGAAAGATTATCGGCATCGACCTCGGGACGACGAACTCCGTCGTAGCGGTGATGGAGGGCAAGGACCCGACGGTCATCGTGAATGAGGAGGGTGACCGGATTACCCCGTCCGTGGTGGCTTGGGACGACCAAGGCGAGGTTCTCGTTGGTCAGATTGCCAAGCGGCAGGCGATCACGAATCCAGAGGGAACGGTCTACTCCACCAAGCGTTTCATGGGTCGCCGCTACGATGAGCTGGGCGACGACGCGACGCGAATGCCTTACCAGGTCATCAAACGCAAAAACGGGGACGCAGGGTTCGGGGTGCGTGGCAAGGAGCTGACTCCTCCCGAGGTGTCTGCACAGGTGCTCCGCAAGCTGAAGAAGGCCGCGGAAGACTACCTGGGGCAGCCCGTCACTGAGGCGGTCATCACCGTACCGGCCTATTTCAATGACTCGCAGCGGCAGGCTACCAAGGACGCCGGTAAGATCGCCGGGCTCGACGTGAAGCGAATCGTCAACGAGCCGACCGCAGCCGCCCTGGCCTACGGCCTCGACAAGACCGAGGACCATCTCATCGCCGTCTATGACTTCGGTGGAGGTACGTTCGATATTTCGATTCTGGAAGTGGGCGACAAGGTCGTCGACGTCGTGAGCACCAATGGTGACACCCACCTTGGCGGCGACGATGTGGACGAGAAGATCATCAAGTACCTGACCGCCGAGTTCAAGAAGGACACCGGGATCGACGTGAGCGGGGACAAGATGGTCCTCCAGCGGCTCAAGGACGCCGCAGAAAAGGCGAAGATCGAGCTCAGTAACAAGCTCGAAACTACGGTCAACCTGCCGTTCCTCACTGCCGACGCGGCTGGCCCGAAGCATCTCAACATTCGGCTCACTCGCGCGAAGCTCGAGTCGATGATCGAAGATCTCATTCAGCGCACTCTCGAGCCTCTGAAGAAGGCGCTTTCCGATGCCGGGAAGACGGCTGCAGACGTCGCCGAGGTCGTCCTCGTCGGTGGGTCGACCCGTATGCCAATCGTGCAGGAGACGGTCACCAAGTTCTTTGGCAAGGAGTCCCACAAGGGTGTGAACCCGGACGAGGTCGTTGCGCTCGGTGCAGCGGTTCAGGCCGGGGTGCTCTCGGGCGATGTGCAGGACATGGTTTTGCTCGACGTCACCCCGCTCAGCTTGGGTGTCGAGACCCTTGGCGGCGTGATGACGGCGCTCATTTCTCGGAACACCACCATCCCGACTCGGAAGGAAGAGGTGTTCTCGACCGCCGAAGACAGCCAGACGAAGGTGGAGATTCACGTCCTTCAGGGCGAGCGCGCCGAGGCGGGGAACAACCGCACGCTCGGTCGCTTCCACCTCGAGGGCATCATGCCTGCGCCGCGTGGTATTCCCAAGATCAAGGTCACCTTCGACATCGACGCCAACGGCATTCTGGCGGTCACGGCGAGGGACGAGGCGACTGGCAAAGACCAGAAGGTCACGATCACCTCGAACAGCGGCTTGTCCGACGAGGAGATCGACAAGATGGTCGAAGACGCCGCGGCCCACGAGGAAGACGACAAGAAGCGCCGCGAGCAAGTGGAAGCTCGCAACAAGGCCGACCAACTCGCGTACGGCGTCGAGAAAGCCCTCGAGGAGGTGAAGGACAAGCTTCCCGCCGACAAGGTGGCCGACGTCGAGGCCAAGGTGAAATCGCTTCGCGACGCGATCGAAGCCAACGACGGAGCCGCGATCGCTTCAGGTTCCGAGGCGCTCGAAACAGCCATGAAGGAAATCGCCGAGGTGGCATACAGCGCTGCAAGCGACGCGACCAACGGCGCTCCTCAAGGCGCTGCTTCTGACGGCTCGACCGGCTCCGCCACCGACGAGACCGGCAAAGGAGATGACGACGTCATCGACGCAGAGTTCGAAGAAGGCGAGTAACCCCCCCGTAAAACCGACGCTTGGCGTCGCCCACGGGGCTTCGCTCCGTAAAACCGACGCTGGGCGAAGCCCCGTGGCGACGAAGTCGCTCTACGGGGGGCTTGCTCCCTCCCTCGTGCGCCCCTAGCCTTAACAGACCCTGGGGCTAATACTTGATGCCGGTTTTCGACATACCGTTCTTCGGCACGCTCATCCTGTGCCTGATTTTGGTGAGCGCTTCATACACGATGGCCATAGCCATGGGTGCCGGAAGTGGGCGACCTCATCTGCTGCCTTCGGCGCGTTGGGGCACCTACGCCACCTGCGCCTTTGTTCTCGTGGCGGTTTGCGTGCTTGCGTACGCTTTCCAAGCTCACGACTTCCGCATTCGATACGTCGCGCGATATAGCGACCGTTCGATGCCCTGGTGGTACTTGATCGCCTCTCTTTGGGGTGGTCAGGACGGTTCGCTTCTGTGGTGGGCGTTCCTCCTCTCAGGCTACACCTTCTTCGCCACCCGTTGGCTTCGCGGCCGCCACATCGAGCTTCAGCCGTGGATCATCGCAACGCTGATGAGCATCCTGATTTTCTTCATCGTCCTCATGCTCTTCTCGGCGAATCCTTTCGCGACCTACATTCGCACGACACCGGGGGACGGGGAGGGCCTCAACCCCCTACTTCAGAACTACTGGATGGCGATCCACCCACCTAGCCTCTACATGGGCTTCGTTGGTTGGTCGGTTCCGTTTTCAATCCTGATCGCGGCGCTGGTGACCGGGCGCCTCGGCAACGAGTGGGTTAGAGCCGCGCGGCTTTGGTCGATGATCGCATGGACTTTCCTCGCGCTCGGCCTCTTGCTTGGGTGTCTGTGGTCGTACGAGGAGCTCGGCTGGGGCGGTTATTGGGCTTGGGATCCGGTGGAAAACGCGTCGTTCCTGCCGTGGCTAGTGGGGACGGCGTACTTGCACTCCGTGTTGATCCAGGAACGCCGCCACATGATGAAGGTTTGGAACGTCTTTCTCCTGGCATTGACCTTCGTGCTGACGATTTTTGGGACGTTCCTGACCCGCTCGGGCCTCATCGCGAGCGTCCACTCGTTTGCCCGCTCCGACATCGGGCAGTATTTCGCCTGGTACCTCGCGTTCCTGATCATCGGCATCGCGCTCTTGATGATTTGGCGCCTGCCCAAGCTCAAAGCCGACAACGAGATCGAATCGTTGGTCAGCCGTGAGTTCGCTTTTCTCCTGAACAACTGGGTGCTGCTTGGGATGATGGTGTTCGTGCTGATCGCCACCACATTTCCCCTGCTCAGCGAATGGCTCCGGGGTGAAGAGGTGACCGTGGGGCCCGGGTTCTACAACCAGTGGATGGTGCCCCTTGGGCTCGTGCTCCTATTCTTGGCGGGGCTTGGCCCTCTGGTCGCCTGGCGAAAGGCGACGGGGTCGAATCTCATGCGGGCGATGATGTTTCCGCTTGGCGTCGGTTTCGCAGTGGCGGTTCTCCAGTTTCTGTTCGGCGCGCGACTCGGCTATCCGCCCATCGTCGAGCCCACCGAGATCTACGACACCGCAACCGGGACGATTCTCGCATGGACCTCGGCAGTGGCGCCGGCCGTCTGTTTCGCGACTTGCGGTTTCGTCCTTGCCAGCATCGGCCAGGAGTTTTGGCGTGGCGTGCGCGTACGCATGAAAAAGGGTGAGGGTGCCTTCACGGCATTGGCCCGCCTCGTCTCGAAGGGTCGGCGACGATACGGTGGGTACATCGTTCACATCGGCGTGGTCCTCATGTTCATCGGCTTCACGGGAGCCGCGTACGACGTCGAGGAAGAGAGCGCGCTTCGCCCCGGCGAGACCATGTCGATCGGTTCGCACACCATTCGGTACGACCAACCCCGTATGGAGGCCGACCCGAACAAGCGGATGATCTTCGCCGACATGACGCTTCTCGACGACGCCGGGAAACCCATAGGTGAGGTCGCGCCGGCGAAGTTCATCTACAGGACGCATCCGCAGATGCCGACCACCGAAGTCGCGATCCGAAGTCGGCCTGCCGAGGACGTCTACGTGATCATGAGCACGGTGGACCCATCGACTCGGCGCGGGACGTTCCGGGTGATCATTCGTCCTCTGGTGGCTTGGATCTGGTTTGGGGGCATCATCCTTCTGTTGGGCGCGATTCTCAGTATGTGGCCGACCCCCAGGGACCTGATACGCGAGCCCGAAGCCGCATCCAGACGAGCTCGGTTTTCACCGGCGACCGCAGTGGTGGCGTTGGCGATCGCGGTGGCCACGATGCTGGCGTGGGTCGGCGTCGCCTCGGCACAAAGCGATGGCAGCAGCTCGCTTCACGCCGGCAGCGTCGTGATCAACGACCCGATCGAGCGTCGGTTGTTCGGACGATTGCTCTGCCAGTGTGGCGACTGCGAGAGGCTTCCCCTCGACACCTGTGCGTGTGGCTGGGCCGACGAAAAGCGCTCGGAGATCCGTGAGTCACTGGCGGCCGGGGTAGACCCGACCCAGATTCAGGAATCCTACCGTGTGCGATTCGGGGCCAAGGCGCTCGCGATTCCTTCGGACAAAGGGCTCGACCGCGCGCTCTGGGCGGTTCCAATTGCGGCCATGGTCTTGGCGGTTGGATTGATCGTCATGATCGGGCGTCGGTGGCAAAGACGCGGCGTAGAGCTTCAGACTGTTGCCAGGGCCATTGCCCCGAGTGAGCTTCGCTACGACTCGCGGCTCGACGAGGAACTCGAACGGTTCGAGGAGGACACGTGAGCGATGTCCTTCCATGGATATTCCTCGTCATAGCGAGCGCCGCGATGCTGGGCGGGCTCGGCAGCCTGTGGCTCAGTTTGAGCTTGGGCCTTTCGGACCAGGTGCTCGGCGACGTCCGCGCGCGGCTGACCTCCGACGCGCGCCGTGCTCTGTTGAGCGAAAAGGACGCGCTCCTTCAGGAGCTTCGAGACGTGGCGTTTGAGCACGACGCGGGCAAGCTCTCCGATCAGGACTTCAACGATCTCAACGAAAAGTTGCGTGCGCAAGCGCGTCACTTGCTTCATGAGCTCGACGAAAGTGCCGGCGCGTTTCGCGGTGAGGCCGAAGCATTGATCGCAGAGCGACTCGGCGACTCCGGGGAAAACGCTTGATGCGCAGAGCCGCTTTGGTCGGCCTTCTCCTGTGGGGTCCGGCGTCGGCGTCGGCTCAACAGGATCAAACGATCGTGAACCGGGTCCTCGGGAATGTTCCGTCGGTCGCTACTTCCGAGACCGACGCGGAGCTGCGGCCTGGCACGATTGCAGTCGAGGTCATCGATGAGGCCGGGGAGCCAGTTCCTCGGGCCGCCGTGCGTCTCGGTTTGATGGAGCAATCGGGCGGACGCAAAAGCGAAGCGTGCGTCACGAACGACGAGGGTCGCTGCGTCTTCGAACAGCTTCCCACCGATTCCACGCACTCGTATCGTGTCAACGTGCCCTACAACGGCGCGCGCTATAGCTCCACACCTTTCCGGCTCGACCCGAAGCACGGCCAACGCGTCCGCATCACTCGCCTGGCGACCACCACGAACGACGAGCGTGTCTTTCAAGTCCTGGGCCGTACGATGGTCGAGTTCAAAGACGACCGCGCCCGTGTTACCCGGGAGGCGAAGCTCTCCAATCTAGGGGATGCGACCTACGTGTTTCCCGACGGCGGGCTCGCGGTCCGCCTGCCCGAGGGGGCCAAAGCGTTCGATTCGCGTGCGATGATGACCGACCAGCGCGTCTCTGCGACCGACGAAGGGCTCGAGATCAGCGGGTCGCTGCCGCCGGGCAGGACGACTCTGACCTGGGCGTACGACGTTCCCGTTGCGGGGAACACCCTCACCCTCGAGCAAGCGGTGACGTTTCGCACGATGGAGTATCAGGTCATCAGTGATTACATCGACGGCATGACCCTCGAAGTCGAAGGCTTCTCAGTCGGCCGGATTCACGAGGGTGCCGATCGTCGTTTTCTGGTCGCCGGCGCGATGAGGCGGCCGGGGGATCCCCAGATCGATCCCCTCCGGATTCATATCCGCGGTATTCCTGGAGGGGGCCCATTACCCTATCTGGCGGTGGTGCTCGCGTTTGTTTTTCTCGTCCTCGGGCTGATTTTCGTGTTTCGACCGTCTGACGAGAGCCAGGTTTTCGCCAGGGCCCGGGGGGAACGCCAAAAGGATCTGCTCGACGAGATTACAGCTCTCGAGGCCGAACGGAAGGACGATCGTATCGGGCCTACGTTTTATGAGCACCGGCGCCGAGAGTTGGCCGATGAATTGGCGATCCTGCTTCGCATGCAGAGCGAGGCAATGGGTCATTGATCCATAACGCGAGGGCGCGTATGTTCGCCGCCCAACGCCGCTAAAAGAAGAGGGGAGCCATGGCAGAAGGCCTGAATCGTGTGATTCTCATCGGGAACCTGGGCACCGACCCGGAGCTCAAATACACCCAAAACGGGCAGGCTGTGCTGCGCCTGCGCTTGGCCACGACCGAGTCCTACGCGAACCGCGCCGGCGAGCGTCAACAGCGTACCGAGTGGCACACGGTCATCATCTGGGGCAAGCGCGGCGAAGCCCTCAACAACATTCTTTCCAAGGGCCGTCCGATCTGCGCCGAGGGCCGCATTCAGTATCGTCAGTGGGAGGACAAAGACGGCAACAAGCGCAACTCGACCGAGATCGTGGCCACGAACATCGTGCTGCTTGGTAGCCGCCGCGATTCGGGGGCGCCCGGTGACTTCGAGGGTGGCGGCGGTGGCGGGGGTGGGGGTGGCAGCACCCCACCGGCAGCCGACGAATTCGGCGACGACGACATCCCGTTCTGAGACGGTGATGGTGCCAGTGTCAGTGCCAGCGCCAGCGCCAGTGCCGGTGTCAGCGCCAGCGTTAGTGTCAGCGTCGGTGCCAGCGTCATCGCCAGTGTCAGCGCCGTCAGTCGGCGGTGATGGATCCCTGGGGGGCGGCCGCTGCTTCGACCTGTTCCTTGTGGAGCGCGGCTTCGAGAGCGGCTTTCTGGGCTTTCTTTTGTTCGCGGGCTTCACGCGCCAATCGGGTCTTTTCCGAGATGTACCCTGCCGATGCCGCGACGACGATCGCCACCTCGAATGCGAGGGCCAGGCCGGTGTACACGCCGGGTAACCCCCCATTGACCAGCGCTAAGATACGCCCTCCGGCGATTCCCGCGGCGCAAACCACGAAGGCGAGTGTTGCAGCGAGGCGGAGCCGTTGGAATGCGGCGCCAAAGAAGGCAAAAACCCCGAGTGCTGGCCACAGGCCTGCGTTCAGGGCGAGTGACTCGATGTAGAGCTCGCCGTGCTCGGGACCGCTCAGGCCCATCCAATCGGGCATGTAAGAGCCAGCGAAGAAGCTCATGAGGCCCCACCCGATGGAGCCCAACCCCAGTACGATCAACACGCTCCGCGCCATGGCTACGGTATAACGCCGTTCGCTTTTCAAAGAAAGTTAGTCCAGTCTTGTCGAGTGCCGAAGCTCCGTGCCGACGTATTGCTGACGGAGAAGGGCCTCGCGCCTTCGCGGGCTCGTGCGCAAGCGCTGATCCTCGCCGGACAGGTTTTCGTTGGAGAGAAGCGTGTCGAGAAGAGTGGAGAAGCTCTGGACGCCGCCAGCCCGATCCAAGTACGTGAGGCCGACCATCCTTTCGTGTCGCGCGGTGGAGTCAAGCTCGAAGGCGCGCTCGATGCATTCCAGTACGACCCCACCGGGAAGGTCGTCGCAGATTTCGGAGCGTCGACGGGAGGCTTCACCGATTGCCTGCTCCAACGTGGTGCCACCAAGGTGTTCGCAATCGACGTGGGGTACGGTCAGCTTCACGACAAGCTCCGCCAAGACCCACGCGTCATCAGCATGGAACGCACCAACGCTCGTTACGTGAATCGAGAGGATCTTTCGGGGCCGGTCGACCTCGTCGTGATAGACGCGTCGTTCATCGGGCTCGAAAAGCTCCTTCCAGCTGCGTACGAGATCCTCGTGCCGGGCGGCGAAGTGTTGGCCTTGATCAAGCCGCAGTTTCAGGTTGGCCAAGACAAAGTGGGAAAGGGCGGCGTGGTTCGTGACATGGAGGTTCGGCGTGAGGCTGTGAGAGCGCTCGTACACGATGCCGAACAGATCGGTTTCGAGCGGGTGGCCGAGGCCGACAGCGTCCTTGCGGGCCCCAAGGGAAATCAGGAGACGTTCATTTGGTTGTCTTGTCCTGCGAGGGAACGCGCACCATGAGAGTGTCTTCGAACGGCATCCAGCCCTTGTCGACCTTGCTCTTGCGGACTTTGATCCACCACGTCTGCTGGCAAGCGAAGGGCTGCTCGGCACTGACACCTTCGAAGGAGCCGTCGAGGGTGCACTTGGTCCACGCGGCGCCGTCGTCCGTCTGAATCATGCAGTAGCCACGTGAGTTGTAGAACAGAAAGTTCGCGACATCGCCTGCGGACACGGCCTTCGTGGTGCGTTCGACTTGCACGCCCTGGTCCCAGACTTTGCGTGTGACGAACATGTCGTGCCTTGCGACGACCTGGCGCGGCTTCTGAAAAACTATCTCGCTGTCTTCGACCTCGATGAGCTCCCCCTTCTTCCATGTCACGGTCGCGGTGAAGAAGGCGGCATGCCGCGGGTTCAGCTTGAGCTTCATCTTTTGGTACTCATTGCCCCAGCGCACGTTGCGCGCCTCGGCGGGGAAGGGCCAGGCGTGTTTCGCGACCGCGCTCGAGTCGATGTCATGGTCGCAACCGTCCATGTCTCCCTCGGCGTTGGCCAGGATCTTGCCGACGTTGCTCGGGTTCTCGACGGGCGGAGAGCTTGCCGCTTTCGTGCACCCACCCGCAGAGCCAGCGACCAGAGCAACCGTGACAATCCATCGTGCGCGCATCATGAAATGGTTCCCGGGGGTGGATTCGAACCACCATTCACAGGTCCAAAGCCTGTTGTCCTGCCCTTAGACGACCCGGGAGCGATCCTCCTAATAACACGCATGGGCGCCCCCTCAAGCTCGACGGCAAGGGCTTGCGGGGGAGCCGTCAAAAATGCGATACCCGAGCGGACCGACGCATCCGAGGAGTGTTCAAGTGAGCGACGATTCAAAATACCCAGAGTGGTTTCTTTGGTTCTCGGAGCACAGCGTCCGAATTTTGATCCTCGTTGTAATTGGAGGCCTCGCTCTTCTATATGCGCGCTCGCGGACGAACACTCAAGAACGACTCGAGGCGATCGAAGAGACAGTGCAGTACGAGCCGCCCCGATCGTACACGGCGCCTAACCTAGACGAGTACGCCGCCAACGACGTGTCCGCGGCGTCGCTTCCGGTTCGCCGCACCGTCTATGTCCCGATCTACTCGCATATCTACTACGACGGGGGCCGCCCCTATCTGCTCGAAGCGATGCTCAGCGTCCGCAATACCGACATGACGGCACCTCTCTATCTGAGCACCGTCCACTACTACGACACCAACGGTAAGCTCTCGAAGAAGTACGTCGACCAACTCATCCGACTCGAGCCGTTACAGACGATCGAGTTTCTCGTCGAACGACATGACATCACCGGCGGTTCGGGAGCGAACTTCATCTTGGAGTGGCGTGCCGCCGACGCTGGTGTCCAAGCGCCGTTCATCGAGGCGATCATGGTCGGACGGTCAGGCACGAACGCCATCTCGTTCGTGAGCCCAGGCCGCACCCTCTCACTGGATTAGTTTGACCGGCGGAGGCAAGTAGAGTGGTGCTTCGACTGCTTTCGGCTCGGGCAGGTACATTCGGAACTGAAGAGAGAACGAACCGTCAGGTGCGGGGAGCCAGTTGCTCTCTTTCTTCTTTCCCGGTGACTCCTGCTGGATGTAGAGCATGAGCGATCCGTCTTTCTCATAGCGAAGCTTGCTCCGGTCGCCGATCGAGTAGCGATCGATCGGGTTCGCCACCATGAGCTGGTTCGGTAGGCTGTACATCGTCATCGACCAAAAGGCGTCGACCGGTGGCAGCTCGTCCTTTTCGAAGTGCATCACGTAGCTGCGCGTTCCTTCGAGCGGATCGCCAGACGCGTCGGTGTTGGCGATCGGATAGTACGCTTCCTCCGCATCGTTGCCGTAGAGACCGACCATTGCCGCTGCGGCGCGAACCAGGTACCTGCCCTGCATCACCTCGGGGGAACCGAAGATACCGACCGCTCCGCCCCAGCTTGTGTTGGCACGCCCGGTCACACCCTTGAGCGCAGTAACATCATTTGCGGCTTTCGAGATCTTGATCAGGGCTGCGCCCACGCCTGCGTCGACGGCCTCGCGTGTCTCCGCGCTGAGTGACAACGATGCCGAGAGCATGCCTCGCTTGATGCCGATGAGCGCAAATCGTTTCATCAGCGCTTCTTCGCGCTTCGGGACCCTCACCAGGGTCAAGAAGAAGTTCAGGTAGTCGACGAAGCCAGCCGATTTCGCCTTCCGCGGGTCATACCTGGGAAAGGTGATGCCTGCTGCCACCGGTACCCGCGACCTACCCATGAACACGTTCATCGCCGTCAAGTGAGTCTCGTTTTGCAGCGCGCCGGCTGCAACGATGTCGTCTGGCCCATTCACCTGAATTCGGACTAGGCAGAAAACGAACGAGCTATTGCTCCGAATCACTGCGGTGATGTTCCCGGGCTTGGCGCCGTTCCATTGTGGTCCCGCGACGAGATAGCTGCCCTTCGTACCGCCGGTCGCGCGGGTTCCGATGTAGCCCAAGTTGTTCGTGAACAGATCGACGAGCTGCACCGAGTAGTACCTGCTCTCGGTTCGCGGGACCGTGATGATGACCGGCTGTGCGCGAAGGTTGAGCCACGCGAACGAATACAGGGTGTCGTTGTTGGGTCGAACGACGTCTTTGAACTCGGGTCCGAGAAGCTCCGTCGTGTGGGAAAGCTGGTTGAACGGAGCCCTGTACCCCGGCGCGTTCTTGTCGATCGCCTGGTCGTACAACGTGCGATAGTTTTCGAGCATCGGAAACGCATAGATGTAGGCCTCTTCCGCAATCGCTTTCGCTTCTTTGGGCGAGACCGAGGAGGTCGCCCGCGCCGTTTCTGCGGTCGGAGTGGCATCCTTCTTCGCGCAGGCGGAGAGGAGGATCGAGCCGACGATGAGGAATACATTGAAGCGCATCGTCGAGAAGATATAGCTGTGTCTCGATCGAATCCAGCACAATTCAGCGCCAGCGCCAGCGCTAGCGTCAGCGCCGGTGGAGGTCTTGCGGCTGACACCGGGGGCGGGACGCGATATCGTCGCCGCTTCGTGATTGAGCAGTGGCGAAAACCCCGCGTCGCGATCGTCGGCGGCGGGTTCGGAGGCCTCGCGGCCGCGAAAGCGCTCGACCACGTCGATGCCGAGATCGCCATCATCGACCGGCACAACCATCACTTGTTCCAGCCATTGCTCTACCAAGTTGCGACCGCCGCGCTCTCTCCGGGAGACATCGCTGCGCCGATTCGGAAGATCGTACGTCGGCAGGCCAACTGTGAAGTGATCATGGCGTCCGTCCGGAGCGTCGACCTCGAAGCCCAGACGATCGATTTGGAAGATGAGCCCTACAGCTACGACTATCTGGTCTTGGCGACTGGCGCCGAGACGAATTACTTCGGCAATGACGAATGGGCGAAGCATGCGCCCGGAATGAAAACGATAGATGAGGCGATCGATGTACGTGCGCGATTCCTGTTAGCCTTCGAGCAGGCAGAGCTCGAACGAGATGAGGACGCCAAACGGGCCGCGCTCACTTTTGCCATCGTCGGGGCGGGTCCCACTGGGGTCGAGATGGCAGGCGCGCTCGCCGAGATCGTGGAGTCGGTGCGAAAAGATTTCCGACACATCGACACCACCACGTCACGCATCATCCTGCTCGACCATGCCGACCGCATCCTGTTGGCATTTGATCCGAGGCTTTCGGCCAATGCGCAAAAGCAACTCGAAAGCCGCGGAGTGACGGTCACTCTGCAGGCTATGGTGACCAACGTCGACCTCAAGGGCCTTACCGCCAAGACCCCCGACGGGGAGATTCGGATCGATGCGAACAACGTCATTTGGGCCGCGGGCGTAAGGGCGACGCCGATCGGGGGGACCCTCGGCGTCGAATTGGATCGCGGGGGACACGTCATCGTAGGGGACGATCTCACGGTTCCGGGGCATCCCAACGTGTTCGTGGTGGGTGACCTGGCGCATCGTGTCGACCCTAAGACCGACAATCCAGTTCCCGGAGTCGCACAAGGCGCGCTTCAAATGGGGCGCTTCGCGGGCAAGACGATTGCGGCGGAGCTTCGCGCGAAGTTGAGGGGCGCCCCGACACCGGGCCGCGGCGTATTCGTCTACAAAGACAAAGGGGAGATGGCGATCATCGGACGCAATAGGGCGATCGCCCAGGTCGGGAGGCTCCGTCTCACAGGCTACTTCGCGTTTATCCTGTGGGCTTTCATTCACATCCTCTTCCTAATAGGCTTCCGGCGAAAGCTCGCTGTGTTCACTGACTGGGTGTGGCAATACTTCTTCGGCACACGGGGGGTGCGACTGATCACGGGACGCAATCGCCTGCCACGGCCGGTAAAACCACCCCCGGACCCGAGGCGCTAGGAACAGTGTCAGCATCAGTGCCAGCGACAGTGTCAGCGACAGCGTCAGTGTTGGCGTGTGTCGTTTTCGTGCGTTGATCACGACCACGAAGACGAGTTCGTTTAGCCTGATCGAAGTCTCGCGATTGCGTCGAGGAAGACGCGAGCCTTGAGGTCGGTTTCGGCGACCTCGCGGTCGGGGTCGCTTGCTTCGACGATGCCTCCGCCCGCCCAATAGTGAACCTCTCCTGCGTGTACGGTCGCCGTCCGAATCGCGACCGCCAACGAAAGCCCTCCGTCGCGGTCGACGAACCCAACCGCCCCGCAGTACACGCCGCGTGGATGCTGCTCGAGCTCCTCGATGATTTCGAGTGCGCGGATCTTCGGCGCGCCGGTGATGCTGCCCGGTGGAAAAATCGCCTGGAGAATCGATGGCAAGTCGACCTCTGGTCGAGTAGCGCAACTCACCGTGCTCACGAGATGATAGAGACCAGTAAAAGGCTCGACGGCAAGCGGTGCGTCCACCCTGACCGAGCCGGTCTCGGCGATTCGGCCCAGATCGTTTCGCATCAGGTCGACGATCATCGAATGCTCTGCGCGCTCCTTTGGATCGGCGAGCAACCGCTTGGGCGCTTCGTCGTCACCGGCCTCCCTTCGAATTGTGCCCTTGATTGGACGCGTGACGAGTGTTCCGCTCTCGGCATGCCAGCGGACGAAGCGCTCCATCGTGCACGCCAAGACCGCGCGTTCTCCGGCGTCGAGGAACATGCCGAGAGGGACGTGACTAGCATCGCGCATCGCTTGCCACAGCTCGAACGCGCTTCCCTCGAATCTCGCCGACCAACGACGTGCGAGATTAACCTCGTATACGTCCCCGCGGGCGATGTAGTCGAGCGCCCGGACGATTGTGGATCGGTGCTCGGCCGCATCATCGACGTGCATCGGGCCTACCGTCGGCCGAATGGTCCTCGGTTCATGGAGGCACTCGAAGCGCTTCTGGAAGCCCCTACATGCTGCTTCGTCGTCCCCGACGATCCACGCATTCCCGTTCAAGTGGTCGATTGCCAGCAAAGCAGGGTAGCGTCTGAAAAACACGATCGGATCTTTCGAACGTTCGAAACGAGGAGTCCCACGCACGGGCGCGGACCAGAACGCGTCGTAGGCGATGTATCCGACCCATTGCGGCACCGCACTTGGCTTCGGCCCCTCGGGATTGACGGTCTCGGTGGGTCCGCCGACTTCCGCGAGCGGCGAGAACGGGGACTCGGCCCCGAACGCCACGCTGATCTCCTCTTCGGGCCAGGCCGCGAGGAACGAATAGCGTCCGTCGCGCGGGTCGCTTCGATGCGAATCCAACCAGGCGAAACCGAGCTCCGCGCTCAAAGATCGGGCGGTGGCTAGCTCATCGACCGGAGCTATAGGTTCTGCCCACACCGTGCTCCTCTACTTGCTTGCGCGCGAGCGGTAAAGCAACCTCTCCACGTGCTCGTTCGGGTGGTCTTGCTTCGCTTGGTTTGTGTCTGCGTCTCCGTCTGTGCTTGGGCGTGCAACGACGACCCCGCGCCCTTCGTTTTTCAAGCCGTCGTGGTCGACGGCGAAAAAGGCAACGCCGCCGCGGGCACCGACGCTACCACACTTCGAATCGGCATCCAGGAAGGCGAGCGCCCCGCGCAGGAGCTCGAGTATCCTATCATCGACGGTCAGTTCGACGCGCTTCTCTCCTTCGAGTCGTTCGTTGAACAAACCCGCATCCGCCTGACGATCGAAGGCCCGACCACCGATCTGGTCACCGCGCCTCCGAGCTTCGTGCCCGCCCTTACAGGCGGCCTGATGCGGGTAGTCACGACCGCTCCCGGATCCTGTGAGCGCATCGCCTTCAACTTCATGGAAGCCCCGCGCGCCTCGTTCGGCATGGTGCAGTCCGATACCTTTGCACTTCTCGTCGGAGGCACCGAGGCAACGCAGGAGCAAGTCGAGTTCTTGGACCTGCTCGAATGGGAGTCACGACTGTTCGAACAGGACCTCTCGTTGCCGAACCTCGGCCCCACGCAGGCGGCATCGATCGACGAGAACGAAATCCTCGTGCTTCCGAGCAATGCGTCTGCCTTCATCTTCGACATGGCCGACGGGCTCAACCGAATTACGCCCGTCGTGCTACATGCGGGAGCAGGCCCCCGCTCCGCGCTCGTGTCGATCGCCGGGATCGGTGCGATGGTGATCGGCGGGCAACTTGGCGATACGGCGCAGTCCGGCGTGTCGCTGGTCGAACCCGACGGCGCGGTGACTTCGCTTCAACTGAGCGAGCCGCGCTCCGGCCCCGCGGCGACGACCCTCGAAACCGACGTGTTGGTGGTCGGTGGCGACCCCGTGGGGAACGCCGAGCTTCTTCGACAAGGCAGCTCGACCGGGGAGCCGGTGACCTCCCTGATGGACGGGATCCGCCAAGGCGCGGTACTAGTCGGCGACGGACAAACGCGGGCGCTCCTCGTGGGTGGCACGGACGACCGGGGGGCCCTGCGCCAAGACACGGTCCGGTTCGATAGCTGTCCGGGCAGCTGCACCGCGATGCCTGGCCCGACCTGGACTTCGGCCCGCCTCGAGGTACTCCAGCCGGCTCGAAGCGCCCTCCTCGTCGGTGGCACCAACTCCCGCCTGGTCGAAGAGGTTCGCTGGTCGACGTCGGACGTGGAGATTGCCTCGCTCTTGCTGCTCAATGCCCCTCGGGCTGCACCTGGCGGAATCGTTCTCGAGAGCGGGGTGTTCATCGTCGGTGGAGGCAATGACGGGGTGAGCCCCCTGGTGGATTTCGAGTTTTGCGCCCCCGATCGACTCGAGCCCCTCTGATTAGGCTGGGGCGGTGGCTTCCGAACCCTGATATCCTCAGAGTTCTCGTGCAGATGCTACGCAAGTTGGAGAAATACGAAGTCCTCAACGAGATCGGCCACGGTGGCATGGCTACGGTCTACCGCGCGCGAGACAGCTCGCTCGATCGCTTGGTGGCTCTCAAGGTGCTCCACCCGCATCTGCAGCGAACGAGCGAAGCCCGCGCCCGGTTCACGCGTGAAGCTAAGAGCGTAGCGAAACTGCGTCATCCGCACATTCTCGAGATCTACGACTACAGCGGCGAGGCCTCCGACGAAACGTACATCGCCGCGGAGCTGCTGACTGGGCCGACCCTCAAAGACTTCGTGCTCGAGCACAAGGAGACGCCTCCTGAGATCGCAGGGTGCATCGCGCTGCAGCTTGCCGATGCGCTCAGCGAAGCACACGAAAAGGGCATCATTCATCGTGACGTGAAGCCGGAGAACGTGCTGATCCACGAGGACCGATGCGTGAAGCTGACGGACTTTGGGATCGCACACATGGTGGATACCCACACCTTCACGGCCACTGGGCAGATTCTCGGCTCGCCCGGGCACATGGCGCCAGAGCAAATCGAAACCGGCGATTGCGATGTCCGAAGCGATGTTTTCTCCCTCGGCACAGTCCTCTACTTCTGCGCCACGGGACGGCTGCCCTTCGTCGGCCGAAACGCGCACCATCTCCTGAAGTTGCTTCTGGACGGGGACTACCCTGACCCGCTTCGCTTTCGACCGCAGATCGGTGCGGACCTCGCTGCGATCATGTCGAAAGCGCTCTCCCGGCATCCGACCGACCGCTATCAGAGCGCCGATGAAATGGCCGTCGAGCTGAAGGCATTCACGGCGGGAATGGGGATCGACGATCCAGACGAGGCGCTTGCGCGCTACCTCACTAACCCGACGGAAGTCGCGGAACAGCTGAAGATGCAGGCGCTTCGAGTGCTGTTGAACACGGGCGCGGAGGCAGCGAAGGCCGACGATATTCCGAAAGCGCAAGCGGCGTTGAGCCGTGTTCTCGCGATCGACGACGGGAACGAGCGGGCGCTGAAGTTGCTCGGCTCACTCGGGCGACGACGTCGACGATTGGTAATTGGTTCCGCCGTCGTCGGGGCGGTCGTCCTCGTGCTCGGGGCTGTCGGCTATGGGACGTGGCGGCAAGGCGTCGCGCCTGCCGCGGGTGCCGAGGTAAGCGAAGCATCTTCCCAAGGCGAAATCGAGGCGCTTCACGACGACACGGTCGACGACCGATCGCCGAGCGACGGCGCTGACGCGGCTTCGAAGAGTGCCTCTACCGGGCCGAAAGTCTCTGCTGGCACCGACCGTCCTCGCTGGGTGGTCTTCAAGCCCACGCCCCCCAACGTCTCGATCAGCGTGGATGGCGGCCCGCCGCGTGCCTACGGACCGGACTTTCAGCGTATTCGCCTCAAAGTGGGCAGGCACACGTTTCGTTTCGTCGGTGCGGAGGGCTGCTGCGAGGAGCGCGTGGTCCGCCGTCAGATCGTCGCCGGCTCGCGAGATTTCGAGTTGGCGGTGAAGCTTCGGTACAAGGCCGCGCGCTTGTATCTCAGGGGACCAACGCCCGCGAACGCGTCCGTTCAAATCACGCTGTCGGGCAATCGGACCGTGTCGGGAAGAATCCGTGAGATCCTTCGCATTCCGATGAACGCGCTCAACGCGTCGGCCCAGGTGAAGATCCAGGCGCCTGGCTACGTGACTTACAAGAGTGTGGTGAACCTTCGCGCGGGCGGCGACCTCACCGAGCACAGCTTCGCCCTTGAGAGGCGAGGCGAAACCCCGTAGAACGCCGGAGTATGCGGCGCATCGCCCGTTTCGGCCTAGCGTATCTTCTTGTTGCCGCATTTACTCTGCCGGCGGCCGCCGATGAGCTTTCAGATTTCGAGTCCGCACGTCGTGCGTACGACAAGCACCACTATTCCAAAGCTGCCAAGGAGCTCGAGTCCCTCGTGGGAGGGGTCGTGCCGCGCGCTCGAAATCCGGTCGTACGCCTCGAGGCACGAAAGTACCTAGGGGCCACCTATCTGTTCCTCGGCAAAGAGGAGGCGGCGCGCGAGCAATTCCAGCTGCTTCTCGACGAGGACGATGAATACGACATTGACCCGGTCGCCTTTCCGGAAGCAGTCGTGCAGACCTTCCAGCAGGTAAAAAGGCAGGTCGACATCGAACGTGCCCGTGAGGATGCGCTCCGGGCGGCGCGGCAACAGCAAGAGCGCGCCGACGAGCTCGGACAGCTGATCAGGCAGCAGCAGCGCATTGCAGAACTCGAGGAGCTTGCCAGCACCGAAACGGTCGAGCGGGTGAACTCACGATGGATCGCGGCGCTTCCGTGGGGTATTGGCCAATTCCAAAACCAAAACCGCAAGCTCGGGATCATGTTCGCAGTCATAGAGTCAGCCTTCTTGGCCGCTTCGATCGCGACGTTCATCGGTCACAATTCTCTCCGAAACGAGAATCCAGCCCCTGACGAGCTCGAGCGGGCGGAGCGAGTCGAGCGCGCCTTGCGAATCGGCAACTGGGTCAGCGTTGGCGGGCTTCTCGGCTTCTATATCGCGGGTGTGATCGAGGCCGAGGTCCGGTTCAAGCCTGTCATTCGGACCACGCGCAAGCGCGAAATGCCTGATGAAGTGCCCGATCCCGGCGAGAAACGAACTCAGATTCGGCTCGAGTTGGGCCTCACGGGAGGCAGATTCCGATTGGATTTTTGACCGGTTGACAGCGAGACTTTCACGCCTATCCTTCGCTCCCTTTGCCGCGCGGGGAAGTGACCGGCCGGCCAAGAAATGCACGCTTTTTCGGGTACTTATGCCAACGATCAATCAGCTCGTCCGCAAAGGACGAAAACGGATCAAATCGAAGACGGACTCGCCAGCTCTTCAGCGATGCCCGCAAAAGCGGGGTGTGTGCGTTCGCGTATACACCACCACTCCCAAGAAGCCGAACTCCGCGCTTCGCAAAGTCGCTCGTGTTCGTTTGTCGAACGGCATCGAAGCGACGACATACATCCCTGGTGAGGGACACAATCTTCAGGAGCACTCGGTGGTGCTCATTCGCGGCGGTCGTGTGAAGGACCTTCCCGGCGTCCGCTACCACGTGGTTCGCGGCACGCTCGATGCTACCGGCGCGATCGGTCCGTCCAACACCAACAAAGCCAACCGAGTCAACAAGCGATCCAAGTACGGCGTAAAGCGCCCCAAGAACTAACTAGAGCAACATCATGAGTCGCCGAGCTGGAGCACCGAAGAGAGAGATCATCCCCGACGCGAAGTACGGCGACCGGTTGGTGGCCAAGTTCGTCAACTCTTTGATGCTTGCAGGAAAGCGTTCGACAGCCGAAAAGTGCCTCTATGGTGCGTTCGGCATCATCGAGGAGCGTTTCAAGGAAGAGCCGCTCGACGTGTTCAAGAAGGCACTCGACTCGGTGAAGCCTCGCGTCGAAGTGAAGAGCCGCCGCGTTGGTGGTGCAACGTATCAGGTTCCGGTCGAAGTTCGGACGGACCGTCGAAACGCGCTGGCGATGCGCTGGCTCGTTCGATACGCACGCGCTCGTGGTGAGAAATCGATGCAGGAGCGTCTCGCCGGGGAGCTCATGGAGGCCTCGCAAGGCCGAGGTAACGCGGTCAAGAAGCGCGAGGACACGCACAAGATGGCGGATGCAAACAAGGCGTTTGCCCACTATCGATGGTAGGGATTTTTCAACGTCTGGGCAGGTCCACGGAAACCACTCGGGCAAGGAGCAGCAGCTGAACTCATGACATCGAGCACATAGAGAGAGTCACCGGGAAGACCGAGGCAAACCCTCGACCGATGTGCCTCTCGAAACCCTCTCTGAGATGACGAAGCCCGAGGGCGGCTTCTGGGTCGGAGGGGGTTTTGTGCATGAAGAACCAATGTCAAAGAGTCGAGCTCAAAGAATCCAATGGCTAGGCAGTACCCACTCGATCAGACCCGCAACATCGGCATCATGGCCCACATCGATGCGGGCAAGACGACGACGACTGAGCGCATCCTCTTCTACACCGGGGTGAACTACAAGATCGGCGAGGTGCACGACGGCGCCGCGACCATGGACTACATGGAGCAGGAGCAAGAGCGTGGCATTACGATCACTTCGGCGGCCACCACGTGCTACTGGCGCCCCGAAGCGGGCCCCTTCAATGGGAATCAGTTCCGCATCAACATCATCGACACGCCGGGCCACGTCGATTTCACCATCGAAGTCGAGCGCTCCCTCCGCGTGCTCGATGGCGCTGTCGCCGTGTTCGACGCCAAAGAGGGTGTCGAGCCACAGTCCGAGACAGTGTGGCGCCAGGCTGACCGATATGGTGTCCCGCGGATCTGTTTCATCAACAAGATGGACAAAGCCGGAGCCGACTTCCCCAGTGCCTTCCAGTCGATCAAAGACCGGCTCGGCGCACCCGCGGTAGCGGTACAGCTGCCACTTGGGCAGGAGAGCGAGCTCCGAGGCGTCATCGATTTGGTCCAAATGAAGGCCAACCGATTCAACGACGACACCCTCGGCGCCGAGTGGGAGGTCGAGGAGATCCCCAAAGAGCACGAGGAGCAGGCCAGGGAGGCACGCGCGGTCCTCACCGAGGCTGTATCGGAGGTGGATGACGCGTTGATGGAGCGCTACCTCGAAGGTGACACCGACTTCACGGAGGACGAGATCCTCAGGGCGGTTCGCAAGGGCTGCCTCGAGCAAAGCATCGTCCCGGTACTCACCGGCTCTGCCTTCAAGAACAAGGGCGTTCAGCAGTTGATGGACGCCATCGTGAATTTCCTTCCGTCGCCCCTCGATGTTCCCGCCATTCAAGGTGTCGATCCGGATGACCCGGAAAAGAAGGTGGAGCGCCCGGCGTCGGACGAAGGACCGTTCAGCGCGCTAGCGTTCAAGATTATCAACGATCCTTTCGTCGGTCAGTTGACCTTCTTCCGTGTCTACTCGGGAGTCCTCGAAGCGGGCTCAGGTGTGCTCAACTCGACCAAGGGTAGAAAGGAGCGCATCGGTCGCATCCTGCAAATGCACGCCAACAACCGCGAAGAGCTCAAAGAGATTCGAGCCGGGAACATCGCGGCGGCTGTAGGGCTCAAGTCGGCCACCACCGGGGACACACTTTGCGACGAAAAAGCGCCGGTCATCCTCGAGCGGATGGACTTCCCGGAGCCGGTCATCTCAGTCGCTATCGAGCCGAAGACCAAGGTCGACCAGGACAAGCTCGGGGTAGGTCTCCAGAAGCTGGCGGCCGAGGATCCGAGCTTCCGCGCACACACCGATGAAGAGTCTGGCCAGACGATCATCAGTGGCATGGGCGAGCTCCACCTCGAGATCATCGTCGACCGCCTGAAGCGCGAGTTCAAGGTCGAATCCAATGTCGGCGCGCCGCAGGTCGCGTACCGAGAGACGATCAACAAGGAAATCGAGGCCGAGGGCCGCTATGTCAAACAGACCGGTGGCCGCGGTATGTACGGTCATGTCTGGGTGAAGCTCGAGCCGCTCGAGGCCGGCAGTGGCTTCGAGTTCGAGAACAAGATCGTTGGCGGTGCCATCCCGAGAGAATTCATCCCGGCGGTATCGAAGGGCATCAGGGACGCGATGACTCGAGGTGTCATGGCGGGTTATCCGGTGATCGACGTCAGAGCCACTCTCTACGACGGCTCGTATCACGATGTCGACTCGAGCCAGGCTGCCTTCGAAGTGGCGGGTTCACTTGCCTTCCAGGAAGCCGCGAAACGCGCTGGCATTCATATGCTCGAGCCCGTGATGGGTGTCGAGGTTCGGGTACCTGAGGATTACATGGGCGAGGTCATCGGCGATTTGAACTCACGTCGCGGTAGCGTCGGCGGGATGGATTCCGTCGGCGGGCTCCAAGTGATCCGCGCTGAGGTGCCGCTAGCAAACATGTTTGGCTACGTGAACGACTTGCGCTCCAAGACTCAGGGGCGCGCAGTCTACACAATGCAGTTCAAGGAGTATCAGGCGGTGCCAGGAAACATCGCTGATGAAATCGTCGCCAAGGCGAAGGGCGGCTGAGGAGCTAACGATGGCTAAAGAAAAGTTTGTCCGAGACAAACCACACATCAACGTAGGGACGATCGGTCACATCGACCACGGCAAGACGACGCTGACGGCGGCGATCATGAAGGTGATGGCCGAAAAGCATGGGGGCGAAGTCAAAAG
>CAXMND010000164.1:0-6692 GCA_964194675.1 uncultured Coxiellaceae bacterium
ACGAGCGGGTCCTGATCGAGGTTCGCGAGCTGGTCATCCTTGACGTTCGCTACGAAAAAGGAGGGCTTGTTGGTGAGCAGAAACATGTCGCGGAGGATGCTTTCCTCGTCTTCGTCTGGCGTTTCGACCGCTGTGGCGGGCTTTCCCTCGTTGAGCAGAGCTTCGAGCCGCTTGCAGAATACGACTGCTTTCTTTTCGAACGGGTCCTGCCCTTTGGCCGCGCGTTCGGCCTTGTCGAGCCTTCGTTGCACCGTCTCGAGATCTTTGAGGATCAGCTCGGTCTCGATGGTTTCGATGTCCGCGCGCGGATCGATCCGGTTGTCGACGTGGATGATGTTCTCGTCCTCGAAGCACCGGACCACGTGTAACACGGCGTCCGCGTCCCGGATGTTGCTCAGGAATGCGTTGCCTTTGCCTTCACCCTTCGACGCGCCCCGTACGAGCCCGGCAATGTCGACGAACTCCACCGTAGCCGGGACCACCTTCTTGGGCGCGTACAGCTCGACCAGTTTGTCGAAGCGAGGATCTGGAACTGGAACCACCCCGACGTTCGGGTCGATCGTGCAAAACGCGTAGTTCGCCGCTTCTGCCTCTTTCTCTGAAAGGGCGTTGAAAAGGGTCGATTTCCCGACGTTGGGGAGGCCGACGATGCCAACCGATAAAGCCATGGCCCGTGCTTAGCGCGTGCTCGCTTCAGCGGCCACTCAGTGAATGACGAAGCGAGAGGCCATGAAGAGAACCGCGGCGAGAATCGCGGTAAACGGAACGGTAATGAACCAACTTGCGACGATACCGCTGACGACCCTCATGTTGATCGCGCCAATACCGCGAGCGAAACCGACTCCGATCACGGCGCCGACGAGGGTATGTGTAGTACTAACCGGAAGGCCTAGCTTGCTTGCAAGGACGATCGTCGTGGCCGCACCGAACTCGGCCGCAAACCCCCGCGAAGGGGTGAGCTCGGTGATCTTCTTTCCAACCGTGTCCATGATCTTGTAGCCGTAGGTGGCTAGGCCGACGACGATACCCACCGCGCCGATCAAGAGAACCCGGTGAGGAACAGCGACTTCCGCGCCGACTTCCCCCGTAGCTGCCCCAAACACCGCCGCCATCGGGCCGACGGCGTTGGCCACGTCGTTGCTACCGTGTGCGAATGCGACGAAGCAAGCGGTAAACACCTGCAGAACGAGGAAGACCCGCTCCGCGACGTAAGTGTGCTCGTCCTTATCCTCCGAGGCTGCGCGAGCGACTCGACGTAGCAACGGGACGGCGATGATGCTGGCGAGCAAGCCTGTCAGCATTGCGACACCGATCGCGGGGCCGAAGTCCAAGTCCAGCTTCAGCGGCTTCAGACCCTTGAAAAGCATACTCAGTGTCAAGATCGCGAAGATCGGAAATACCATGATCGGGCCCCAACCGCGCAGTGCGAGCAGAGGTCGGTCGACGTTGAGAATGCGGTTCTTGATGAAGACGAAGCCCGTGTACCCAAGCACCCCACCCATCAGCGGCGAGACCACCCAGCTCACCCCGATCTTCGTCATCACCCCCCAGTTCACCGCGTTGAACCCTCCTGCGATCAGGCCGAAGCCGACGACAGAGCCGACGATGCTGTGCGTCGTCGAGACGGGCCATCCGGCATAGGTGGCGATGTTGAGCCAAAGTGCCGCCGCGAAGAGACAGGACGTCATGCCGACTGCAATCACCATCGGATCGGCGCCGAACGCATTGACGTCGACGATGCCCTTCCGGATCGTATTCGTGACCGTGCCTCCAGCCAACATGGCGCCGCCAAACTCGAAAATCGCGGCGACGATGATGGCCCCCCTGAGAGTGAGCGCCCCGGAGCCGACCGAGGTCCCCATGGCGTTGGCCACGTCATTGGCCCCGATGTTCCATGCCATGTAGAGGCCGGCGACGGCCGCGAAGGCCAGAACGATCGTCATCGGTTCCATGCGAAAGTGGCCCTAACCGGCGACGAAAAGCCGGAACTGATCCCCGACATTCTCAGCATGATTCGCCATGTCGCCGATCTTGTTCAGTACTTTTGTCCACATGAACACGGCAACGGGTGGCAGGTCTGCTTCCTCTTTGAAAAGGACTTTGGCGCACTGATCTTGAATCTTGTCCGCCTCGTGCTCCGCTCGGCCCAGGATCGCGGATTGCTCGAGGACCCGTTCTGCAGGAGGTCCTGAAAACCCTGATTCGACCAGGTCGTCGATCAGGTCGATCAACTTGGCGGCCTCTCGGACCGTTTCCAAGACACGCTCCACGAAGAGGTTGAGAACGCTCTCCATGCCGTCGGGCACGGTAAGGGGGCGAATCGTCAGAAGGACACCGACATCTTCTGCGCAGTCGGCAATCGCATCCATCTCGCTGATGAGCTTTAGTACGTCGCGCCGGTCGACCGGCATGAGCAGACGGACGGGCATCTTGGACCGCGCCGCGTTCTTGGCATCATCCGCCTTCCCTTCGAGCACGCTGATCTCTTTCGCAAGTCGTTCGACTCCGGCTTGATCGCCTTTTTCGAGGAGCGCGATCAGCTCTGGAATTCGTTCGCTCGCCGTGATGACCTCCTTCATGAGGTCGCTCACTTTGGGCAAGGGATTGCGCGCGAGTAGGTTGGCAAGTGGTATTCTCATGGAACCTCGGGGTCCAGCCTTTCATCCCTCTCGACCAGGCTCAAATGCTAAGTCGGCAGGGCACAATCCGTTGTATATCACGTACCATGCACGTTGAGCTTCCAGGGCAGCTGTGTAGACTCATGGTTGCTCACTTGAAACACGTCCGTCACGAGGGTGTCACAGCAGGCCAGCAACTTCGGGCAGAACAACATGGGCTCGCGAATTCTAGTAGTCGAAGACGAGGCTGATCTGGCAGATCTCGTGGCGTTCAACCTTCGCGGCGAGGGCCACGAAGTCACCGTCGCACACGACGGCAGCACCGCGCTTGCCGAGATCCGCAGGAGCCAGCCGGACCTCGTGCTGCTCGACGTCATGCTACCCGACATTTCGGGAATCGAGGTCTGTCGGCGATTGCGCCGCAAGCCCGAGACGATTCGCCTGCCAGTGATCATGCTCACCGCGAAGACCGACGAAGTAGATCGTGTAGTCGGCTTTGAGGTGGGCGCAGATGACTACGTGACCAAGCCCTTCAGCCCGAGGGAGCTCGTCTTGAGGGTGGAGGCGATCTTGCGACGAACGATCGCGGGCACCCAGGTCGAAGGTCCGCAGGTGATCACCTTGGGGACCCTCTCGATCGACGTGCCGGCTCATCGCGTGGAAGTGCTCGGCAAGGAGATTCTGCTCACCGCTCTCGAGTTCGGCTTGCTATTGGACCTCGTTAGCCGTGCCGGGCGAGTCCAGTCGAGAGATGTGCTGCTCGAGCGCGTCTGGGGGTACTCGCCCGGCGTGGAGACGCGAACGGTCGACACGCACGTGAAAAGGTTGCGGGAAAAGCTCGGTGCCGGCGCGAAGCACATCGAGACGGTACGTGGTGTAGGCTATCGGGCGTTGGAGTCCTAGAGGTGTGGGTCGTCGTCGCGATCGGGGTCGTGTTCGGTTCGGTAGCCGGCTGGCTCGTGGCGCGTCGAAACGCGCTCGACATCCGGCGGCTTCAGGGCGCAGTCGATGCGATGGTCGAGGGCGACTTCGATCTTCGCGTCCGCGCGCGACGCTCTGGGCATCTTGGCGACCTAGGCCGGTCGCTGGACTCTCTGGCGGAGCGGCTTTCGCTCGGGAAAAAGAAGAAGCACTCCAGAAAAGAGCGACTCGGAACTATTCTGGACGCTATGACGGAGGCGGTGCTCGTCACCGACTCGGCGGGGCGAATCACGCTCAGCAACGAAGTACTGGAGAGGTGGGTGGGCCTAGACGTCGAGGGGAAGACTGCCGTAGAAGCGATCCGACACCCGGACTTTCAAGTCGCGATCGAGGCGGCTCAGCAGGGAGGTTCGAGCGTGCTGGAAATAGAGCTCGACGGCGCTGACGGTGCGACGAGGCGCTCTCTTCGCGCCTCCGTGGCGCCATTGAAAGACGGGCGCGGGGTTGTCAGTGTGCTCAGCGACGTGACGGCTGAACGCGCGTCCGACCAAGTACGCCGCGACTTCGTCGCCAACGCCGGCCATGAGCTTCGCACGCCCCTGACCGCGATCCGTGGATCCGCCGAAACTCTTCGAGCAGGCGCTATCGAGGACCCCAAGGCTGCTCGCGACTTCCTCGATGTCATCTTGCGGCATACCCAACGTCTGCAAGCTCTCGTGGACGACCTGGCGGACTTGAGTCGGCTAGAGGGAGATGAGCTGGTGCTCGAGCTCGGCGCCGTTGCACCTGGAGCGCTTCTCGGCGAAGTAGTGCGTGGGCTTCGAGCCCAAGCTCGCGCCAAGGGCCTGCGCATGGCATCGCCCGACTTCGAGAAGGTTCCCTTTGTTCTCGCCGAGGAGCAGGCTCTCGAGCGGGTGCTCGTCAACCTCGTCGACAATGCGATCAAGTACACGCCGGAAGGGGGGGAGATCCGTATCTCGATCGCCGAGGATGCGGGCGGAGTTGTCATCGAAGTTGCCAATACCGGTCCCGGTATCCCGGCGAAGCATCTTCCCCGGGTCTTCGAGCGCTTCTATCGGGTGGATGCGGGCCGGTCACGAGCGCTTGGCGGGACCGGGCTCGGGTTGTCCATCGTGAAGCATTGGGTCACCAAAATGGAGGGGGAGATCACCGTGGATAGCCGGGAAGGATGGACCCGATTCCAGCTTCGTTTGCGCCAGGCCGATAGCTCCCAGAGCGACACTGGGGTGTCACCGAGATGACACATTTGACGCTTATCACTCAGGTCAAATGACGATAGTTCACCTCACAAAATACGCCTTGGTTGGGCTGGTCTCGCTGGCGTTGGCGACCCCGGTCTCTGCCCAAGGCCGCGAGAACCCCCCCGTCGGCGAAGCCGAGGTCGAAGAAGAAGACGCGCCTATCGGGGCAGTCACCGAGCCTCCTGCGGAGGGTGCGGCCGACGTCGCGGATCTGCCCGATGAGCAACGTCAGGCGCTCGAAGAAGCCCTCGACGAGCCTGCTGGGACCACAGTGATCGTCGTGCCGCCGCCCGCGCCCAAGGTGCGCCAGTACGACCCGGCGCAGGAGACCGACCAAGAAGCAGAGGCCGAGGAACGAGTCCCAGGCGTAAAGCTCCACCCTGAGGGCGAAGACGAGATGATGGGCGATCATCCCGTCGACCGTGGGGATATCTCCTTCAGGCCCGGCAAGGGCGTCGAGATCAACAGTGCGGACGACGACTTTCAGCTTCGCATACGGGTGCGCGTCCAGTTCCTCTACACCCTCGTCGACGGAGATGTGGGACCGCTCGAGGTAGACGAAACAGAGGACCTGAGGAACGACTTCAGAATCCGCCGCGCGCGCTTCATCTTCCAGGGCCACGCCTTTGGCAAGAACAACCAGTACAAGCTCGAGATCGATCCTCTCCGTAGCGACAACGTCGTTCTCGACTACTACTTGGACTTCACCCAGAACAAGAACGTGTCGGTTCGGGTTGGACAGTACAAGCTTTCATCGAACCGTGAGCGAGTGATCTCTTCGGGCAACCTACAGATGGTCGACCGCTCGCTCGTCAACGCGGAGTTCACTCTCGACCGCGACATGGGCATCGACATTCGTTCGAGGGACTTCCTCGAAAAGAACAAGATGCGCTACGTGCTAGGCGTCGCCTCGGGTAACGGCCTCAACAACTTCCGGTTCACCGACTTCTCCATGGTCTACCTGGCTCGTATCGAGTATCTGCCGATGGGCATTTTCCGCGACTATTCCGAGGTAGACTTTGCGCGGACGGGCCCGCGGCTCAGCATCGGAGCGGGCTATGCGTTCTTCCAGAACGCCGACAGGGCCCGCGGCATGATCGGGTTGCCGTTTCCCGACGGCGGCACGGCCGACTACCACTTCTTCTACGCTGACGCGATGTTCAAGGCGCGCGGTTTCTCAGCACTCACCGAGCTTTCGCTTCGATCGGGCACACGCACGATCGGGCCCATAACCACCGATCCGGATGGCAATCCCGTCCCCATCGTCGCCCCGCGAAACGGATTAGGATGGATGCTTCAGGCCGGGTATCTCGTGCCCAATACGCGCTTCGAATTCGCGGGTCGAGGATCGATCATCCAAAAGATCACCTCGGATACGAGTCTGCGGGACGCCTACGGGGCCACCTTCTCGATTAGCTGGTACTTCTTCCGACATCCGATGAAAATCCAGGCCGATGTCTCTCAGCTCTGGGAAGAGGAGAAGTTCAGTGAGGGGTCGACGGTCCTACGCATCCAGCTCCAGGCCTCTTTGTAGTGTGCCGATAGGCGATAGCGTGGGGGCGCTCGACCACGAACGAAAATCTCTCGCACACTGCGTGGTTTTGGGCATCTTGTGTTTCTGCCTTTCCGCCTGTGCACACGCCGTCGAGCCGGTGAGTGATGTCGTGCTGATCAAACGGGCGCCGCGCTGCAAAGAGATCGGTGTGGTCGACGGTGAGGGTGGAGGAGCGGAGGCTGCGATCGCGGAAGCCAAAAGGAGGGCTTCTGAAACAAGCGCAACGCACATGGTTCTGGAGAACCCGGAGCTCGACTTAGACGACGACCTCACGACCGTGGTCAGGGGCACCCTCTTCGAATGTCCGCCCCCCGGCTCGGAGTTCCCCCCGACCGG
>CAXMND010000165.1:0-20817 GCA_964194675.1 uncultured Coxiellaceae bacterium
GGGGGTCGATATCCTGCGCACGATCCGCAGCTTCGACCCCTGCATGCCGTGTACGACACACATTTACGCGGACGACCACGTGATCTCACGCGAGGTAAACACATGCGCCTGCGGCGTGGACGAGGACTGATCCGTGTGAGGGCGCCGAGGACACTCATCGCGGGGGTCGGCTACTTCAATCTGAGTGATCTATCACTCGGCCCGCACATCGTTCCTGAGCTCCGGAAGCAAAGCTGGCCCGCCCACGTCGAAGTGGACGATCTGAGCTATGGGCCTGTCGCCGTGGCACATCGTTTTCTCGAGGCTGACCCACCGTATCAAAGGCTCGTCGTCGTGGCCGCGGTCGACCGAGGGCTCTCCCCGCCGAAGCTCCGCTGCTATCGGTGGAACCGTGTTCTTCCGGAGCCCGAAGAAATCCAGGCGCGCGTTGCCGAAGCGGTGACGGGTGTCGTCGACCTCGACAATCTACTCGTCGTGGTGTGTCAGTTCGGCGCCCTCCCTGAGGAGGTACTAGTGGTAGAGGTTCAGCCGCTCCTCCTGGGGCCCGGGCTCGCGCTAAGCCCCACGGTGCGGGCGCTCTTGCCGGAGATTACCGCGCGCCTGCGCGACATTGTCGCAACGTCACCCCACGAGCTCGATTGGGTGCCGAGCGCACTCGGCGGACTGCAGGCGCAGGAGCTGGCTCGATGAGCGCGGACCTAGAAAGCCACGCGAGTCGCATTGCGACGCTCGTTTCCGAGCTCGAGCAGGCACCCGACTCGGACGTCAAGAGGACGGCCTTCGAGCTCCTCGAGAATGTCGACCATCTACATCGTTCGTGCGTGTGGCGCTTGTTCGAGCTGATAACAGAACTCGGAGGCAAGGGTCTCGTCGACCGCTTGGCCAGCGACCCGGCGGTCAAGATGCTGTTCGTCCTCTACGACTTGATTCCGAGCCAACCCCTTCGTCCCGTCCAAGCCGCGGTGGAGGTGCACGCCCCTAGCGCTAGCGGGTTCGTGCCATTGGCCAACCTCGCCGGGCCCCGAGCGGCTTGGAGGGTAGCGTTCGCGGCCGAGGATCTGCCAGCAGGTTCAATTCATGGGATAGAGATCGACCGCGTACCGGTACTCCTCGTGTGCACCGACGGCGACATATTCGCATACCGCAACGCCTGCTCTGGAAGCGTGCTGCCTCTTCACCTCGGCACACTGGTCAATGGAGACCTCCACTGTCCCTGGCACGGCTGTCGTTACGACGCGCGGAGCGGCGCGGCCCTCGAAGGATCGAACGTCGACCTCGAGGCGTTCGACGTACGCCTAGAAGAAGGTAAAGTCTACGTAGCCATGAGCCAGAGTCCTGATCAGGTGAGTGTACCGTGACGGTTCCTCCGATCACGATTGACGAGCCACGTGGCGCCCGAGGACGCCCGGCGTTCCGGAGCGTCCTGGTGGCAGGAGTGGGGAACGTCCTTCGGGGCGATGATGGGGTGGGCATCCGGGCGCTCGAACTTCTGCAGTCCCGGATGGGCGTGCGGGACAATCTTCGCTTTTATGAGAGCGGGATCGCCGGAGTCGGCCTGGTCCAGCAGCTCCTGGATGGCTACGACGCCCTGATCATCTTGGATGCGGTGGACCGTAACGCTGCGCCGGGAACGGTTTTCGTAATCGAGCCGACCGTGGAGCGAGGTGCTGGCGCGGCAACGATAGACCTCCATCTCGCCGATCCAGGCGCTGCACTGAGGATGGCCGATGCGCTCGGCGTGCGGCCTGAGCGCGTTTGGATCATCGGTTGTCAAATCGAAGAGTGCGACGAATTGGGAGCCGAGCTGAGCCCGACGGTCGCCAAGGCCTTACCCGAAGTGGTACGGCGGACGCACGCCCTCGTCGACACGCTTCTTTCGCACACGAGGCAAAACGATGTCCAACACTGACAACAGCAAACACACCCAGTCGGTCGCCGGCCTAACCGCCGTCGATGAAATCCTGCAGATCCTCTACTGGCTCCGCGGTGAAGGCCTTGGGACCGACGTGAGCGCCCGCAACTTGGTTCGCTTTCTCCCGATGAGCGAAGAAGCTATCGAGCCTTTGCTCTCCCGAATGGCCGAAGCTCGTCTCGTGATCCGAGTCGCGTCGAGCGCGGACAGCCTTGCGCGCTACCGTCTCACCGACCAAGGCGCATCGGAGGGCGGACGCCGGTTTGCGGACGAGTTTGCGGATATTGCCCGCCCGGGTCACGGAGAATGCGGCGACCCGAGCTGTGACTGTCACCAAACCGGCGATCCTGCCGACTGTCATCACCAACACGGAGCTCTAGCATGACGGCTACCACCATTGCGATCGCAGGAAAAGGAGGTACTGGCAAGACCACCATCGCGAGTGTTCTTGCGCGCGGCCTGGCCCGCCGAGGACATCGGGTGTGGGCGATCGACGCCGACTCCAATCCAAGTTTGGCTCTAGCGCTTGGCCTTTCGAAGGAGGCATCGGACAAGCTGCTGCCACTTCCTCGCACCGTGCTGAAGGAGGGTCACGACGATCAAGGAAGGCGCCGGCTCGAGCTTGAGATGCCCGCTTCGGCCGTGGCCGAGCGATATGGCGTCACCGGGCCCGACGGGGTCACCTTGATGCTCATGGGTCAAGTGGAACACGCGGGCGCAGGATGTATGTGCCGCGCGCACGCGGCTGCCCGCCAGCTCATCGGAGGATTGCTCGAAGAAGACGGCGTAGTGGCGATCGTCGACATGGAGGCGGGCCTCGAACATTTGAGTCGGGGGACCGATCGTCATGTGCGCACGTTGCTCGTGTTGCTCGAGCCCTACTTCAAAGCCCTCGAGACCGCCCGCCGGACCGTCGAGCTCGCGCGCGAGCTGGGGATCCCCCGGATTGTTGGCGTCGCGAACAAGCTGCGTGACGAGCAGGACCGAGCCGCCGTGGCGGACTATGCCCAAGCCCACGACATCGAGATCATCGCGGAGGTCCCGTTCGACGATGCTCTCAGGCGCGCGGATCGAGAGCATCAGGCGCCCATCGAGGCTGGCTGTGCCTCGGTCAAGGAGATCCTCTCGATCGCAACTGAGCTTCAACTATGACGTTGCAGCTCCTGTTGACATCGGCGCCCGTCGGCAGTAATTTAGCTCGTCCCTCCTATGCACACCTAAGGAGAGGAGTCGGATATGGGTCTGTCTGAGCGAAACCTCGTGCTCGTCGAACCACACGAATCGGAAACGCCCACGCGCGATTCCGAAAAGCCCGTGCGGAAGCTCACGGCGATTTCTCCGCCGCAACCCGTCAACGACTCTGAAGCAGCGCTCCAGCCTGTTTGGCGGGCCGCTCTTCTCGTTGCATCCCTGTTTCTGGCCATTGCGGCGTCGGTATTGGGCGGCCTCTTCGCGACTGGGACCGCTACCGCGGGCGACTATGTACAGCCTGCCGTCACGCAGTGCCCCATGACCATGGAGACATTCTAGTGCCCCGGTCCTGCGGTCGGTCGCGGATAGGCTAGCCCTAAAGTGGGCGCGGCCCTCAAGCGGTTTATCGCTGGCGGGCCTGCGTATTGGGTAACCATCGCAGCGTTGTTGGCGGTGGCCGTTGGGAGTGTGGTCTGGTTCCGCCATGAGTTCTCCATCCTGTACAGTCAGGTCACGGGCGCTGAGGACCACGAGCTCAAACACTGGCGCGCTTGGGCTGAGCACTACGACCGGCTGTTTGCGATGCTGGCCTGGAATGCGCCGCTCGGGGTACAGATCGAGGAGCTCGATACCTCGACCGGTATCGTCATCACTCGCCACGAGCATGGGCTCACGGTTGCTCGATCCGTGTTTCTGGCAGATCAGGACCCCGGCGTGATCCTGACGATGGATGCTCGCACCGCCGAAGATCTCCTCGCGACGGTTCCCGAGACTGAGCCGGACGAAATTTGGCAGATGATGAAGGATCGGCTCAACGCGCGGCGCATCTCCATCTGGAACGATCCCGACATCGATCGTCTGCACCGGCAGGGTTATCTCGCTTTCATGCGAGCGTTAGATACCCGCCCTGCCGGCAGCGAGTGGCCCGAGATCCATGAGTTGCTCAACACAACCAACGACCCCCCAGCGCCCTGAACCTGAGCCGCCTTCCGTAGGGCCGCGCGGAACATTAGTGTCAGCAGAAGTCAAGGTAGGTCAGGTCAAGTCACGAAGGCAAAGGCGCCACCCGCGGTCAACGTTCTCCGCACTGAAGTGCCCAACGTTTGACCAGTGACGTGACCGCTGAAACCGTTTGACACTTCGACCCAGCGGTTGGGAGACTCCGATTTGCCCACCCTGAGGCTACGAACGCGGAAGAAGAAAAAGATGATGGTGTTCCGGCGACGAGGTGTATGCGACAGCCGACGCCCGCAAGTTGTGTCGCGCCTAGGCGGCTTCCTTCTCATCGTCGCTGTCCTCCTCCCTCTGGAGCCGACGCTCCTGCCGTCGCTCGCGCTTGCACAAAAAACACAGCTCGCGCAGCTCGAGAAAGCCAAGGAACTCTTCGATGAAGGCGACTATCGCAGGGCCGCACAGCTCCTGCGGGAGGTTTTGGCGGGTGCTCCGAACCATCAAGACGCGAACATCCTTCTCAGCTTCGCCCTGGCCCGGTCCGTCCAAACCGAAGCGGCCATCGTGCAGGCCCGCCGCACCCTCCGGATCGTCGGTGAAAACGTACATATGCAGCTTCTCCTTGCCGGCCTCCTGAGCGCGGAGCCTTCAACGCGCGCCGAGGCCATCTCCATCTACCGGGAAATCTTGGAGAGGCATCCCGATAGCCTGCGCGCGCGGGAACGGCTTGCCGAGAACTTGCGTAGAGAGGGCGCCGTTCTCGAGTCAGCCGAGTCATTAGAGGAGCTGATCAAGCAGCAACCTGACGAGCCTCGTTACCACATCAGCATCGCCGAGAATTACCTGCTTCTCGGCGAGATCGATCTCGCCGTCGACGAATACAAGAACGCTCTCGATCTCAATGCCAACAACGTCGAGGTCCTGAGTCGGCTCGCCGTGATCTACGAGACCATGGACCAGTTCAAAGAGTCGGAGGCCGCTTATGAGCGCTTGGCCGACCTCGAGCCCAAATCGCTCGAGTACAAGCTCGCTCTGAAGCGAGTCCGGGGAGAGGCCCGTTCACCACTGCTCCCGATTCCCCTCGAGCGGATGAAGGAAACACCGCTCGAGCGGTACCTCGAGAACATCGGAAACGCTGAGGAGATTGAGCTTCAGGAACGCCAAGTCTCCGCCCTACGTCGCCAGTCCTATTCGCGTTTCCTACCCTTCTTCACGTTCATGCGAACGACCGGCGATTTCCAGAACATCAACAACGTGGGCCTGATCCGCCCGCTCGACAGCGCCGCCAACACCTATTCGTTCGCGTTCGACGTCCGTACGATCCTCGCCCATCCCGCCGAGGAGCGGATCCACGCGACGAGGGCGAACATCGCTCTGCTGAAACGAAACATCGGCAGGGAAGTCATCCGTGTTTATTACTCGAGGATCTCGACCGTTCTACAGTACGAGAACCTGCGGAAACGACTCATCCTAGAGCCCGGCATGGCTGACGACGCCGGCTTCAGGAGAATAAAGAACGGCCTGAAGTACGACCTGATTCGGCTGACGGAGCAACTCTACCTACTCACGGGACTACGATGATCGGCCGTTGTAATCGTTGGCCGAAGATAGAAGAAGGAGAGCTCATGGCAAGAAGCGCAACGATAACCTTTGGGGGCGCCGTTGTTTTCGGGCTGGCGTTCGCCGGAGCCTGTGAAAGCGCCGATGATAGTAGCCAGATTTTCGGATTCGAGGTCATCGTCTCGGATAGCGGAGGGGAAAGGCCGTTCGGGATCACCGCGTTGTCTGGCGGCTCCCTTGCCGTGACTCACCAGGAGGCGGCGGGGACGCTCAGTATTCTTGACAGCAACGGAGACGGAACATTCAGCATCCGGCAAGAGATCGCGACGGACGCGTTCGCCCCGATGGGCACGGAGGGGGTCGGACGCGGCATCGTCCCGGGGGACTTCGATGGGGATGGTGACCTCGACCTCGTGATGTCCGACACCGTCGAGTTGGACACGATACCGCTCTGCGAAAACACACCGAACGCGCGGGGCTCGAACATCATCGTCTTCCTGAACGACGGGGGGACCTTTACGTTCTCCGAGGCGCTTACGGGCGGGCTCCGGGCACAGACTCCCGCGGTCGGCGACGTCGACGGAGACGGGAACCTGGACATCGTGATCGACAATCGTCACGGAGATTTCTGCGAACCACCGGAGGGCACCGTGCCAAACACGGGGCTCGACACGGAAGCGCCGAACGAGGACGACCGCCGAAACGGCATCGGGAACGCGCAGGTTTTCTTAGGTAACGGAGACGGCACGTTCGACGACAACGGAAGCTTCGGGGCCTGCACGTCGGCGCACTTCCTGGCGATGGCTGATCTCAACGAGGACGGTTTCGCCGACGTTGCAATGCCCTGCAATATCGACGAAGGGCCCGTCGCCGTGTTGTTCGGAAGCAACAGCGGCGCCCTCGAAGGGCAGGTGGACCTGAACGTCGACCCGGCCACGGTGCCCCGCCCCCACGCCGTGAAGACAGCCGACCTGAACGGGGACGGAAACATGGACATCGTCGCGGCGAACACGAATCGAGAGTTCCCTGCAGTCTCCGCCTTCCTTGGCGACGGCGCGGGTGGGTTTACCGTGGCCCCGAATTCGCGCTTCAGCCTGGGTGCTGACCTGGACGGCCTCGGTAGTTCCTTCCTGGAAGTTGCCGACATCACGGGCCCGGATGGCATCCAGCCCGACGGCGTCCTGGATCTCGTCCTTGGAAAGAACACGGGCGACGCCGACGTGCAGAACTTCATCCTGATCCTGGCGGGCGACGGCTCCGGAGGTTTCACGCACGTGACGAACCTTGGGTCACCGTTCGCCGTCGGTCCGGGAATCAACCTCCGCCAGATCGCCGTCGCAGACTTCAACGACGACGGATTGCCCGACGTGGCGACGGAGGAGTTCGGGACTTCCGATCCGATCCGGCGGAATATCGTGGTCCTACTGCACAGATAAGCGATGCACGTCTCACTTGAGGTAATCGGAGTCAATAGGTAGTGTCCTTGAGGGAAGAAAGGAAGTTGAAGGTGATTGCAAAAACGTCATCGCTGCTCCTTGCTGGGGTGGCGGTTTGCGTCGTTGCCTCGGAGGCTCGGCCGGCGTCCGCATGCGACGTCGACGGAATCCATGCTGCGGCGTCGGCTCAGGCCCGACAATCCTTCTCCGTCGGAGGGACGGGATCGGGCGGCATGAGCGCCTCCGTCGTGACCGCCTTCACCACGCCGCTCGCCAACGGAAACCCAGTGATGGAGAACGAGTACGGCCGACCGTCTGGAGTCGAAGCACGAACGGACGCATCCCCGGCGGGCGTCACTGCCGGAGACTCGAGGATGTCTATCGCGATGGGAGCGTGGAGCTTGCAGGGCGGCTACGGCCAGACAACCGAACCGATGAACAGCAGTACGTGGAGCTTGCAGAGCGGCTACATGCCGCTAATCGACACGATGAGCAGCAGTACGTGGAGCTTGCAGAGCGGCCACGTGCCGCCAATCCACACGATGAGCAGTGGCGCGCGGAGCTTGCGGAGCGGCTACGTGCCGCTAATCGACACGACGAGCAGCAGTGAGGTCCTTCTTCAGCCAGCATCCTTCACTCCGAAGCCCGACTGACATCAAGCTCCCCGCAGGTCACCGGGCGGCGCCGCGCATGCTATCCAATTGAGAGAAGTCGGGTTTCTCTAGATTGGGCAAAACTGCAAGTGCCCCAGAGAAATCGCGCATTGCAGACCGTCATAGGAGCGGTGACCATAGGAGTTGGGTGTGCCATCGTCGTGCAGGTCGGCGAGCGCGAGCGACCGGCCGAGCGCGCGATATCCTGGGAATCCCTGGTGGACCTCCTCCTACGATGCAGCAGATTCCGTCTCAATAGCCCGGTGTAGTCTCCGCACCTATATATAGGGGCTTGAACTTCGGAGTGCTTTGGTGTCGCGCGACCGCGTCGCAATTTGTGCCCCCAGGTGCCCATCGATAGACGTTACTCAAATCAGTGCCCAAATCGGTGCCCACACCCAAAATTAAGTAACCCTAGAGAAGCATTTTCTCCCGGGTTTCATTGGCGCGGCGGACGAGACTCGAACTCGCGGCCTCCGGCGTGACAGGCCGTCGGTTTTCAAGGCTTTCCTGAATGAAATCGGGCACTCACGCGGATGCAGACACAAATGCGGACACAAACCCGCCGCGGGCCTGGCCTTTGAGTGCTGAAAGCGTTCGCGGGGAGAGTGGTTTTCCGAACCGTGGCCACATATCATCGGCGGGGCCAACTATACCCGCCGTCTAATTTCAATGTTGCCCGGTGAACCCAAAGACGGGCATGACACAACCAGAAACGAAGAGGTGCGCTATGACGATTAGATACACGATGACTGTTCTCGCTGCGACCGTTGCGCTGCTCGTCAGCGCGTCCAGCGTTCATGCAGCAACGGCGCCGCTGAACGTCGACTGCGATCTTTTGGAGGCTACCAATGACGATGTGAACGATTTTCTCGATGCGGAGGGCGTTGAGTTCGACAACCTGGGCGATCTCGTGGCCGCGGCGATCCTGGATGAAGACCTCTTCGATCAGCTGAGTGCTCTGATCCTGCTCTTCTCGGGTGGCGAGATCGATTTTGTTTCAGCCTCTCAGGCGGTCAGCACGAATGCAAAGTGCGGCCTGATCCCGCAGCTGATTGACAATATTAGGGACTGACCATCACTTTCAGGCGGTGGCCCCGATCTGAGAATCAGAACCTGAGGGCCCACGACGTGTGGACGGCGCCTACTCGAATCCCTTGATTCAGAAAACACCCAACGAAAACCGGACTCAGAAAAAAGAAAAACGACCCGAGTTACCCCGAGCCGCTTCCCTGGTGTTATTCGCTACAACCGTTGCAACGATCCCACGCCTCTCGTGTTCCGTCAACGTGGGTTCAAGAAACGATCAGCGCAGTCGGTCCGAAACTGCCTGACGACATCCCGCAAAAAAAACCGACTGCGCCCCTCGCCGAGCTGTGCCCAAAAGAAGAAAAAAAGCAGCTCTCCGAGGGTGCACACGCCGCCACGGCCAAAGAGAAAACCGTAACTTAGGGCGGACCCATGGAGTAAGGTCCCGCGGCTGAGTGCATCCCCGTAACTCATCATGCGCAGTCCGACTCTTGAGCACGGGCCCCGGCTTCGCGCGCTACGATTTTTTGATCGGCGGCTCGCTGGCGAATTTCCACTCGGTCATGGGCGGCAACCTCGTCCACACTCGGTTTCTGTCCGTGCCAACCAAGCAGAGTCGATTCACCAAGCTCGGTGATCTCCAACTGCATCCAAGGAAGCCCGTCACTGCCTGCAATCTCGTCGGCCTGCGGCTTGTCAAAAGCTTCAATCAAGATGACGTCGATCTCGAGTTCGTGTTCTGGGGGTACAGCCGACTCAACCGCTTTTGCAAAGTCACGATCTACCTTGACTGTGTCGTCGTAACGTACCGCGAAGTATCGACTCGGCTTCGCCAATGCTCCCGGAAGATGATCTTTGTAAAACCGGAGGCGCTCTGTCGGAGTCGGATACAAGAGCGGCGCTACCTCGGACGGTCGCACACTCCACTTATTGCACGCAGTGCACGACAGCCTGGACGGAGAATCCGGATAGCTTCCGGGTCGAACGACCACGGGCGGTAGGCCCTCGCTGGTGATTGTTTGCGTACCGCAGCTGGGACACTTGAAGCCCGCGACTCGGACGTGACTGCCAATGTGCGTTAGCGCGTATTGGCTCTGCACAAGTCGAGACAAGCGGACCATGGATTTATCAAGCTCGCTGTCGCATCGATTCACGAATGCCTTCAGACCGAGCTTACCGCGCACGTACGCTGCTCCCTCGACGGGGATCTCGAACAACTCGCTCATGGCGTACTCCGTACTTCGATCAATTGTCGGATTCGAGTTTGTGGCTCCTGCTTTACGTCTCGGCGAAACAGCGGACCGCTATCGGCCGGGGGGTCGTGCTTATCGAGGCGTCTTCGAAGCGATGAGATCACTACCTCTGTCAGGTCACGGTCGCGGCGGAACTGCGGTCGGCTCAAAAGAAGCAGCTGCTGAAAATGGTTCATAGTGGCGTCTCCATTTGGGGTGGTGGGTGGTCGTCCCACATGGTCGAGTGTACAGCGGTGAGGGGATCCCGTCGCACGAAATAATCGAAGATGTCGACGACCTCAGCAGGCTCGGGGTTGATGATCGACGGCAGATCGTAGTCCCAGGGTATAGGCGTATCCGAGCGCGTCACACGTTCGCCGCCGAGCACCTCTCGGCTGAAAAACCGGGACCAGCATTTCCAGCGATCAGGGCGGCCGCATCGGCAGCGCTTGACCGGATGGCGCCTAGGCTCGGCCGCGAGGAACTTCGAAATCCGCACGAATTGAGGATGATCGGGGCGCTCATCACCGAGCCAATAGGTGTGGTTGCGCGCGAGCTCGTCCTTCGTCAGATGCGTTTCCCAGGCACGAGCAAAGACTTTGCACACATGTGGGTAGCTGCCCTACAAGGCCCCACTCTGTCAAGTCAGATCACCGTCTCGGGGCCTGAGGCTCTCGGACGTAGTCAGCCTTGAAATCGGAGCGGGAGAGGCTCTACGGGGCTGCTAGGGGCACTGGACGGACGTTTAGAGCCATACGGGGCTACTCAGCGAGCAACTGGACTCGGCGTCAATCGAAAACGGAAACGGGCGAACAATTACGTATGCCCCAAAAGACGATCCGCTGATAGCGTCCGACCCTTCCCGGAAAGGAGGGCGAAGCCATGCCCAAGATAAACAACAGCATCAATATCAGCGCACCTGTCGAGAAGATATTTGCATACCTCTCGGACCCCATGAACACCCCTGAGTGGTTCGTAGGCATGACGGAGGTGACCGACGTGAGCGGATCGGGCGTTGGCCAGCACAGCCGCTGGACATACAGCATGATCGGGATTCCGTTTCACGGAGACAGCAAGATTACCGAGCACGTCCCAAACGAGCGTTTGGTCTCCAAGCAAGAAGGGGGACTTACAAGCATTATTACGTGGACCTTTGCACCGCATGAGGGCGAGACAAAGCTAGACATGGACATCGACTACACTATCCCCGTTCCCGTGTTGGGGAAGCTGGCCGAGAAAGTCGTGTTCAAGCGCAACCAACGAGAAGCCGAGATGTCGCTGCAAAACCTCAAGGAACGATTGGAGGTCTAGGGCAGGCCCACGGGTTACTCAGACGCGGAGGAATCGGCCTTACTCAGGGCAGGCGCAGACTGGGCCGTCACTCGCAGACGTCGTAGCGGGGAAATGAGACGAGCTTGCCCTGGAGCTGGGCCAACCTAGCTTGGTGCTCCTGGAGCTGCTCGACCGTGGCGCGCGTTCGGTCCTGCAGGTAGTGGAGCTCGCTCTCCAACGTCTGAATCCGGACACGGTGGCCGTCGACCTCGCTGAAAAAGCCGAATGAGCAGTTTAACCTGTTTTTGAGGCTTTGTGAGCGAGCTTACAATTAGTAAAGGCGTTCGCGTAGCCTCCGCTCTTCAACCGAATAGGGCCTTTTTATATACTGTCCTCTCGGTGTCTATTTAATACCGACTCGTTTATCCTCGGCGCTCTTGAGTCGCCAGATGCGATGCGGCACCTGCGGTTCAGATCGAAAGAGAGGCACGCTATGAAAACGTTTATATCAACGAGGCCCGCGCTCTTCGCGGCCGCTTTAGTGATCACGCTCTCGTTTGGGTGTGGAGACGCTACTGAGGGTGAAGCCGGGAGCTCCACGCTCGCGCAGGCCACCGCAGGTGAGTGCAACGAGATCGTAGCTACGAGTATGCGCACGGCACAAGAATGCCAAAGGATCAGTTGCGAGCCCGGAAGCGCCCAGTGCGACGAGGCGTTTAACGCCTTGCTGGAGTTCGTCTCGACCCCGGGTTGCCTTGAGGCGTTGGGAAACGAGGACCTCAACGGTCTGCCCGGCAACGCGGCGACACAGCCCGCTGGCCCGGACGCTGGAGCAGCGAAGCATATCGGAGTGGTGGTTTGCGAGGCCGTTGAGGATTGCGGACTGTGTGACGCGGCACTCAGTTTCGGGATCTGCGGCGGGACCTGCTAGGCACGCTCCGAGACCCGAACTTCAAAGTCGGTCTGAAGCGAGCTTCCGATAAGCTCTATTGCCAAGGAGCCCCAGCTCGGCTGGGGCTTTGCAATTAGGGGCCGCTTTTGGGCAGATTTCTAGAATCGTACAGTCCGCGATAGATCGCGTTACCGAGTCGATGCGGTCCGTGAGCACTCTGCCGGGACGTGTGGAGTGCCCCACTCTGTTCGCTGCGATCGCGTGGCGTGCATACATTGGTGATCTGCAGTTCGGTGTGTGTGAGGTCTGCAAGGTGTTGTTCGTTACTGAGCGCCCTGACCGGAAGACGTGCTCGCCGCGATGTCGGCAACGACTCCGCTCCCAGAGGCATAGTCGATCGCGCGCTTGACGAGGTCTTCGACCGAGAGAGCTGCTTCAAGAGTCTTTGCGTCCTGCGAGATCCCGGCGACGTCGTCGGCGTAGTGCGACTCCGCGATCTTCCAACTGTGACCGAGTCTCTTCGCTGCCTTGGAATGGGCGGACGCGTGAAAGATGTTTGGTGCCGAGGTCAAGAACGTGGACACGGTTCGTCGCATGGCCTGCCAACTGAACGTGCTTGGGCACCCGTAGACCGCGCGTATCCTTTTCAGGCCCTTGGCCGCTTGGTCGTAGGAGAGGCTCGCGATCGTGTCGTCCGTCGAGCTGAGCTTGCGCTGAATCAGATAACGTCGAAGTGCCGGCGAGTGATCTAGCGGAATGCGTCGAGCTCTCTTCGTCTTCGAGATGATAGCTCGTACCATGATCTCGCCGATCACCTTTCCGGACGCGTCGAGCTTGTCGGGATCGAAATCGTCCCACGTGATCTGCACCGCTTCCTTGAGGCGCAATCCGGTGAGCGAGATCAACACGAGCAACGGCATCAACGGATCGAACTTCGGAGTGCTACCCCGTCGTCGTCGACCTTCCACCTTCTCGGCTCTGGTCATCGCATGACAGTCATCATCGTGGCGCCGCACGGCTTCGAACGCTTTTCGCACTTGCTTCGAATCGAGGTACGGTCGTAGCTCGGTCGTCACTCGCCATTTCTTGAGAGCGCTCAGATCATCTTTGTGTAGCCGGGGGGTGAGCTTCGATTCGATGGCCCAGATCAAGAACGTCGAGAGCGATCGCAGGTGCTTATTCAGCGTCGCAGGAGCCAGCGTGTCGGTGTACAAATCGTCGCGGAAACTCTTGAGCGTGCCCCCGTCGACGTCGTCGAACGTCACGAACCCGCGGTCGCGCGACCACTCGACGAACAACGATGACCCGCGTCGATACGTTTCTTGGGTGCGCGGATCGGGATACGTGTCGAGCCAACGATCAACAGCGTCCGCGATCGGGGTTGCTGACTTGCGGGTTCCGCCCTTGTCGAGCTCGCGCTTGCGGGCGGCGATCTCCTCGGACTTCCGCAAACAGTAGTCCTCACGCAGGTCGGTCGACCGCGCGTGGTGATCGGGGATCGCGCGCCGTACTGACTTCCCCGTGTCGGGATCGACGTAGCCGATTCTCCAACCCTTCCGGCTGTCTTTCTGGGGCTTGATCAGGGACACTCCAGGGGACTTTTTGCGCTTCGTTCGTGCCATCGTAATCGCTCCGGACTACTGGGCCGGGGGTCTCCGGTTCCCATCTGCGGTCACTATTGCGGACACAAACTCCCTAGTCAACTAGACCATTCTGTACCATTCTTTAGGACTGTACGGGTGGACGTGTCCCAGAGAACACGCAAAAAAAGCCCCGAAATCTGCTGATTTCAGGGCTTTTTGGGGCGCGGCGGACGAGACTCGAACTCGCGGCCTCCGGCGTGACAGGCCGGCGTTATAACCAACTTAACTACCGCCGCATCTCTCGAAGAGCATCGCCCCTCGGGAGAGGCCTTGTAGCCCGCGTTCTCCGGGCTGTCAAAGGCCGGCGTTAGGGCCGCTGGCCAGCCTTCACGGCGACCAGGCCGGCCCGTGCCTTGATGATGGTCTCCTCGTACTCCTTGTCGGGGTCGCTGGCTTCGACGATGCCGGCGCCGGCTTGCAGCCACATTTCGTCATTGCGCGCGACGATGGTGCGAATCGCGATCGCGACGTCCATGTTGCCGTCGAAACCGATGTAGCCAACCGCGCCGCCGTAGACGCCGCGCCGCTCAGGCTCGAGCTCCTCGATGATCTGCATGGCGCGCACTTTGGGTGCGCCGCTCAGCGTCCCCGCGGGAAATGTGGCCCGAAGGACATCCAACGCGTCGCGCCCGGGTGCCAGGTCGCCGACGACATTCGAGACGATGTGCATGACGTGCGAGTAGCGTTCGACGAGCATTCGGTCCGTGATAGTGACGGTACCTGGCTGACTGATCCGACCGACGTCGTTTCGTCCGAGATCCACGAGCATGACGTGCTCCGCGCGCTCCTTCGGGTCGGCAAGTAGGTCTTCCTCGATCGCGAGGTCTTCTTCTTCGGTTTGGCCACGGTGCCGCGTCCCAGCGATGGGGCGAACATAGGCCTTACCGTCTTCGAGGCGGACGAGGGTCTCGGGGCTGGCCCCCGCGACGGTTCGATCCGGGAGCCGGAGAAAGTACATGTACGGGCTCGGATTGATGATGCGCATCGCGCGATAGACATCGAACACGTCGGTATCGCCTAGCGGCACTCGAAACCGTTGGGACAAGACCACTTGGAAGATGTCGCCTGCCCGAATGTATTCTTTGGCTTCCTCGACCGCCTTGCAGAAGCCGGGCCGGTCGAAGCTCGATGGGGGAAGGTCGAGCTCACCGCCAAGCTCCGGCGGGTGAAGCCTGCGTGGAAGTTTCGGCTCATCGAGGGCCTGCAGAGTCACCTCGATACGCTCTGTGGCGCGCTTGTAAGCGTCCTTCGCATCGCCTTCGATGCGAGCCGGAACCACGACGCGCAGCGTCCCACGAACGTTGTCAAAAATAAGGACGGTTCCACCGACCGCGAAGCAAAACTCCCAATCGTCGTCGCGGGTGAGAGCCTGGCCCACGGTCGGTTCGAACGTGCGCACGGCGTCGTAGCTGACGAAGCCCACCGCTCCGCCCCAGAAACGCGGCAGCCAGTCGACCTCCGGCGGTTTCCACTCTGCCAACGTCTCCCGCAGCCGCTGCCATGGATCAACACCGAGCTCTTCTTGGACTGCGCCGTCGACCACTCGCTCGAAACGGTCCGCGACACCTCTCACGATCACTTCGGGGTCGACTCCCACGAAGCTATAGCGAGCCCACTTCTCACCGCCGACGACACTCTCGAGCAGGAAGCTGCCCGGGCCATGTCCGAGCGTGGCCTGCGCCAACACCGGCGTGAGGCGATCGGCGATCACCTCCCGATACACCGGGACCACCGTTGCCGCGGCGCCGAGGCGCTCGAACTCGTCGGAGCTTGGACAATACTCGCTCACCGCCCTCGGATAACACCGACCCCCTGGCTCGCCAAGTTGCCGGGTGCTAAGGCCCCCGTGGAGAAAACATGGCGGACCTAACCTTAGCCGAAGTCGACCCTGAAATCGCCCAATGCATCGCCGACGAGGAACGGCGTCAGCACGACAAACTGCGCCTCATTCCAAGCGAAAACTACGCCAGCACGGCCGTCATGGAAGCCTGTGGAAGCGTTCTCAACAACAAGTACTCGGAAGGGTATGCCGGACGCCGCTACTATGAGGGCCAGCAGAACATCGACCGAGTCGAAGAGCTTGCAATCGCGCGGCTCAAGGCGCTCTTCGGTGTCGACCACGCCAATGTCCAGCCCTACTCTGGCTCACCTGCCAACCTCGGCGTCTATTTCGCCTTCTGTAACCCCGGCGACACGATCATGGGCATGGGCCTGCCGAGCGGCGGCCACCTCACCCATGGCTGGAAGGTCTCGATCTCCGGTAAGTACTTCAACGCGATTCAGTACGGCGTGCGCCGAGACGACCAGCTCATCGACTTCGACCAGGTCGCGACACTGGCCCGAGAGCACAAGCCGAAGCTTTTGTTCTGTGGGGCGACGGCCTACCCGCGGGTCATCGACTTCGCGAAGTTTGCCGAGATCGCCCGTGAGGTCGGAGCGATCCTCGTGGCCGACATCGCCCACATTTCCGGGCTGGTCGCCGGCGGTGCGCACCCTTCGCCCGTCGGGCACGCCGAAGTGATAAGCAGCACCACACACAAGACGTTCCGAGGGCCGCGCGGCGGCATGCTCCTGTGCGACCAAAAGCACAAGAAGGCCATCGACCGCGCCGTTTTCCCCGGACTTCAGGGCGGGCCTCACAACGGGACGACCGCCGGCATCGCCATTGCAGCCAAGCTCGCCATGACCGACGAGTTCAAGTCCTACGCGCAAGCCATCGTCGACAACTCGCGCGTGCTCGCCGAGGCTCTCTCGTCGCGCGGCTTCGACCTTGTGACGGGCGGCAGCGACAATCACCTCATCCTGATCGACCTCACCAGCAAAGACGTTCCCGGAAAGGTGGCAGCGCAAGCGCTAGACCGATCGGGCATGGTCGCCAACTATAACTCGGTGCCTTTCGACACGCGTAAGCCCTTTGATCCGAGCGGCATCCGCTTGGGAACGCCCGCCATCACCAGCAGAGGCATGGGCAGCGACGAGATGAAGCGACTCGGCAACTGGATGGCCGACATCATCGAGGACGTCGAGAACGAGACACTCAGCGCTCGCATCGCGAGTGAGATCAAGGACCTGTGCGACCAGTTTCCCGCGCCTGGCGTGCCGGTTAAGTGAGCACCCGTACATGCTGACACCCACCGGGCGTTCAGGTCAGATCATGCGTCGCACATGGCCCCGCCCCTGCTAGACTCCGCGGAGGATGTCCCTCCAGGGAAAGCGCATCGTCGTTGGCATCGGCGGCGGCATCGCAGCATTCAAAGCGGTGCAGCTCGTCCGTGAACTGATGCGGCGTGGCGCCGAAGTCCGGGTGGTGATGACCAAGGCCGCCACGCACTTCGTGGGTCCCATCACGTTTGCAGGGCTCACCGGGAAACCGGCAGTCACCGACCTATGGGCCACCGACTACGCAGGCGAAATCCACGTCGAGCTCGGCGAATGGGCCGACGCGGTCGTCGTGGCTCCGGCCACCATGAACCTGATGGCCAGGGCAACGGCGGGGCAGGCAGACGACGTGGTGCTCGCGACCCTCGCATGCGCCCGCGGAGACGTCTTCTTTGCGCCTGCGATGCACCATCGGATGTGGTCCCACCAGGCCACGCGCAGCAACGTCGAGCTATTGATCGACCGCGGCGCCGCCTTGCTTGGCCCGGTAACCGGTGCGCTCGCGAACGGCGAGATCGGCCCGGGCCGGATGATGGAGCCGGAGGACATCGCCGAGGAGCTCGAGACTCACTTCGCGCGAGGAGACGACCTCGCTCGGGTCCAGGTCTTGATCACCGCCGGGCCGACACACGAAGACCTCGATCCGGTCCGCTTTATCGGTAACCGATCGACCGGGACCATGGGCTATGCGCTCGCCTCGCAGGCGCTTCGACGGGGCGCTTCCGTCACTCTGGTGAGCGGGCCCGTACACCTCCCCGACCCCCAAGGCGCCGACGTCGTCCGCGTTCGGTCGGCTCGCGAGATGCACGAAGCCGTCATGCAGCGCTTCGAAGAGACCGACGTCGTGATCATGGCCGCGGCGGTCGCTGACTACCGACCCGAGCGGCGCGAGCCCCACAAGATCAAAAAGCGAGGCAACCTTCAGCTCGATCTGGTCCGCAACCCGGACATCCTCGCCGACGTCGGCGCCAAGCGTACACAACGACCTGCGGTCCTCGTGGGATTCGCGCTCGAAACCGAGAATCTCGAGCAGGCAGCCCGGGGTAAGCTCGAGCGAAAGGCAGCCGACTTGATCGTCGCCAATACCGCAAACGCGGGGCTCGCCGGCGATACCAACCGCGCGACTTTGATCGATCCGAGCTCGGTTACTCCTCTTCCCGAGATGAGTAAGAAAGCCCTGGCCAACCAAATTCTCGACCGCGTGAGCACGTTGCTGCAACAACAACCCCGCCACCCCGTGGTGAGAACCGGGCAAGATGCCCCCAACTGAGACGAGCACGACGTGACCCGCCCCCTGATCACCTCTTTTCTGGAGTGTATTGATGGTGAGGCTTCGAGAGAGGCCGCCGTGCACGCGTATCGCGCGGCCGAAGGTCAACACGGCATCCGCATCCACGACGATCACGACGCCCGGGTCGCGCCGGGGGCATTCAAGCCCCACATGCCGATCTCCGAAGAGCGAGTGCGCACGCTCACCCGCAGCTGGGAGCAGTTCGATCGCGCGCTCGAGCCGCTCGGTCGGGCAGCGGAGCGTCAGCTCGTGATTCAATCGCTTGGCCCGTTCATCACGGACACCGGCCTGTGGGTGGCTGGGGCAGACCTGGCCGACGACCATTTGTTCATATTTCGATCCGGGGAAGTCGGATCTTGGACGGCTGAGCAATGGGACCAGCATCTCGCCAACTGGGCGGCGGTCACCCAGTACCAGGGCCGGGACGAATGGCCCGCCGAACGGTTGGTCGAGCAGATGTGCCGAACGCCTCGCTACCGAGAGTGGACGGCGCTCCTGCGAAGCATCATCGCGGAAGTACGCGGCGCTCCAGTGCGATCCCCGTAAAACCAGCGCTTCGCGTCGGCCACGGGGCTTCGCCTAAAAGTCGATCGGGCCAGCGCCTTCGCGAAGTACGACCGCCTCGGTACCGGTGAGATCGATGACGGTCGAAGGCTCGATCCCGCCCCACCCGGCGTCGATGAATGCATCGACCTGAGGAAACCGCGCGTGAAGCTCGTCCGGGTCATTGAGCGCCTGGCCATCGAACATGGCGGAGGTAGAGACGATGGGGCTCCCGAGCTCCTCGATGAGGGCGTGCGCCACCGGATGATCCGGAACGCGGATGCCTACGGTTTTCCGCTTTCGAAGGAGGATCTTGGGGACGTCCCGGGTGGCGCGAAGGACGAACGTGTAGGGCCCCGGGATCAGGCGCTTCATGATTCGATACGCGAAGTCGTCAACGTAGGCATAGCGGGCGATCTTACTCAGGTCCGGGCAGACGAAGCTCAAAGGATGGTCCTTTTTTAGCTGCCGGAGCTGGTAGATGCGCTCGACGGCACGCTTTTGGTGAATATCGCAGCCGAGCCCGTAGACCGTCCCTGTCGGATACACGACGACACCGCCGCGGCGGAGGATTTCCGTCACTTGTTTCACGCGCCTCGGCTGCGGATGGGTCGGATGAATCTCGATACGCATCGGGGCGGGTGCAGCTAGCGACCGGGGTCCGTGGCGTCAAGGCGACGGGGACTACCCAAGAGGCGCTAAATGCGCTAACTAGTCGCTCCGAAAATGACAGAAGAGCGAGACCCGCGTCCATACCTAGTGCTCACAGTCCTCCTGGACGGTGCTGCCCGCCCCGCTGCGATCACCCGCAGCCACGGCGACGCCCTCGAGCGGTCGTTGATGGCCACCCAAGGCCAAGACATCGCCGGGATCGATCTGGTGGAGCTACCGATCGCGGCGCCGGTGTTCAACGCCCTGCGACGACCGCTAGCCGTGCCGACCGAGGAGATCGGGCTCTACGATGTGTTTCCGCTGGCCAGCCACTTGGCCCCCGAGCTTAGAAAAATCGCTGGGCAGTTTCTCGCCGCGGAGGCCCTGTGGACCATGGAGGAGCAAGGCCTCCTCGGTGGCGTCCCCGTCAACGTGAAACTCGACGTGCCCAAGGGTTGGGAGAACGACCCCAAGCAAGTGCATCAACGCTTGGTCGGTGCGGGCGCCTTGGATCTCACCGAAAGCGGCATCGAGACCTACAAGGCGATCAAGGTCGCCTGGGACAACTAGCTCAGTTCAGTGAGTAGGGCCTCTCTAGCGAGAACTCCGCGATCTGCGCGTCGAACTGCCCGCCCTCGGGGAAGTGCATCTGATAGGCGCCCTTCATCGTGCCACGCTCGGTCGTGAGGACGGCGCCACTGGTGTACCGAAAACTCTCTCCAGGTCGAAGCACGGGCTGCTCACCAACCACCCCCGGCCCCTTCACCTCTTCGACATCGCCCAGGCCGTCCGTGATGACCCAGTGGCGTGACCGTAACTGCACCACATGGTGGCTGTTGTTGGTGACCGTGATCGTGTAGGCAAAGACGAAACGGCGCGAAGCTGGATGCGATTGCTCCTCGATGTAGCAGCTCTGGACTTCCACCAAAACCCCACGGGTCTCCGCGCTCGAGCTCGGCGCAAGTGCGGTCATCGGCGCAACTCTCTCAGTGCATTCGCATGGCTCACCCAAGGAGATCCCGCGATCGCCAATCGCCACTCGGCCGCTTGATGCCGGGGCTCTGCGTATGCGATTCCTATCCGCGCGCCGATCGTGACCTCGGATGCGCGTGAGCCTTCCCGTACCTCGAGCCCGCCACGTCGATAGAGCGGATGGCCGCAAAACGAGGTATCGAGCCCCAAGGCCTGACCGACCTTTCCCGGACCCGTCAACAGCACCGGGCCCTCCTTCCCACCGCGGCGCCGTCGAATCGCTCGATGGCCGGCGATCGGTTCACATGACCGGATCAACACCGCAGCTGCTTCCCCGTCCCGATTCGTCACGAAGTTGAGCAAGTGGTGAATGCCGTAACACAGGTACACGTACGCGTGTCCGGGCGGACCCCACATCGGCGCATTTCTA
>CAXMND010000166.1:0-4806 GCA_964194675.1 uncultured Coxiellaceae bacterium
TTTTTTTGATCACGGTGTTGGCCGGCGCCATGTCGGTGCTCGGTTGCGGTGACGACGAGACCGGCGGCACGGGCGCCACGGGCGGTGACGGCGCCACGGGCGGCGCGGGCGCCACGGGCGGTGACGGCGGCACGGGCGGCACTATCGACCCGAGCATCGAATGCGACAGAGATCTCTGTGCGATGAACGACACGTTGAGAGACCAGTGCGTTGCGTTCCTCGAGAATTGCCTCGCAACTGAACCCGAGGTCAATCACGACGAATGCCTCATAACGGCGCTCGCCATGTGCAGCGAAGCCTAAGCGAGCTTGACCAACCGCTAGTGGGAAGCAGTTTCAGCTAGAACTCGGCGCCGTCGATTCGACGGCGCCGGTTGGCTTTTAACCCCATTCTCGCGAGCATCGAGAGCGCAAATGAGCCGTCATCGTCTTTCAATCCTCCGCGACGTGGCCTTCGTCACCTTGGCCCTTGCCGGCGGCTTCGACTTGGGTCCGACGATCCAGTGCAAAGGCAGCTACCGAAAAGCGCTCTAGACAGAACGAAGCCTGGCCGATAACAAGCTAGGCTTCCGATGCCCACTCAACTCGCTTCGCGAGGACGAGACAGCGGAAGGGTAAAACGATGGCCAAACAGTCCGGTTCTCTCGTCGACGCGACTACGACGCCCCTCGCCTCGATTTTCGGCAGCGGCTTCCTGATCATCGTGCCGATCCTTGCGGGCGCCGTCGGGCGTTATTCGGCGATCGCGATGGTTGGGGTATGCGCGCTCGCGATCGCGGTGGGGAGCGTCATCCGCTTCAACATCCGAAATGCCGAGCCGGTCCTCGCCGACAAACCGCCTGAGTCTACCCTGTCGCTCGAACGGGCCTCGGATCTCGCCCTGATCCTTGCGTACGTCATTTCCGTCTCGCTCTACCTTCACATCCTGTCGGCGTTCGTTCTAGGAGGGCTCGGCGCGGACACGGAGCTCAACGAAAACCTCCTTACGACGTCGGTCATCGCCGTGATCATGGCGATCGGGATCACGAAGGGCCTCGGGGCACTCTCGGTCTTGGAGCGCTGGGCGCTTTTGGTCACCTTGCTCATCATCGCACTCTTGTTTGCGGGGTTTGCCCATTTCGATTGGACGGCGCTTCAGTCGTCCGCCGGACTGCAGATGCCCACGCCCGACGATCACACGCCATGGGAAGTGCTCACGATCCTCGCTGGCACTCTCATCGTCGTTCAAGGGTTTGAGACCCCCCGGTATCTTGGTGACATGTTCGACACCGAGACTCGAATCAAGGCCTCACGTTGGTCTCAGATCATCTCCACGTTGGTGTACGTCGGATTCGTCGCGCTCGCTCTCCCCATCGTGCATCTTCTAGGCGGCAAATACGACGACAACAGCCTCATTGAGTTGGCCAAGTTCGCGTCGCCCCTCCTCGTAGTACCCCTCATCATCGCCGCCGCACTCAGTCAGTTCTCTGCAGCGGTCGCAGACACCCTATCCGCCACCGGAAACATGGAAGAGATCACGGCGCACAAACTGAAAGAGAAGTTCGGATACATTCTCATCGGCGGTGGTGCGATCTGTCTGACCTGGTCCGCCGACACGTTACAGATCGTCGCACTCGCGTCGCGAGCCTTCGCCTTCTACTATATGCTCCAATGCTTCGTCGCGTTCACCGTCTGCAAGTCCCCGGCTCAGCGGTTCGGGCTCGTGATGGTTGCGGCGGTCCTCGGCTTCATCACGGTCTTTGCGGTTCCGGCAGGCTGACTCGACAGGTGACGCTCGCGTTGGAAGCCAGTACATGAGCGAGGATCTCAACCCTACCGACCCAGCGCGGCGTGATGCTATCGCACGCCTGAGTAAGTTTTTTAAAGCCGTTGCCGGGTGGTCCTACGACCACCGCTGGATCGTTCTCATCGGGAGCTTCGCGGTATGGGGGCTAGGCGGCTACTTGGCGGCCGGTGCTCGCGTCGACAACAGCTTTGCCTCATTTTTCGACACGGACGACCCGGTCTACCGCGCCTACCAGGCCTTTCGCGATGACTTCGAATCCGACGAGATCGCCTACATCGCGTATCGCGTGCCTGAGGGCGCTTGGGACATCGACGGGATGCGCAAGATCGAGCAGCTCACCGCGGCGCTCGAAGATGAGGTCCCCTTCGTCAAAGATGTGACGAGCCTTTCCAACGCTGAGTTCATGGAAGGCGCGCCCCCTGACGACATCCTGGTCTACGACCTCCTCGCGGACTTCCCGGCAAACCAAGACGAGCTGCTCACCATCGGCGACAAGGTGATGAAAAAGCCGCTTTACGTAGGCGGGCTCGTCAGCGCGGATGCGAAGCTCGGCGCGATCATCATCCAGATGAATCGCGGTACCATCGATCCGGTCGATGAGCTCAGGCTCGACCCAGAGGGCGGAGATGGGCTCGACAATCTCTACCCTCAAGTCACTTTCGATGCGATCGAAGCCATCCTTCAACGCCCCGAGTACGCCGGCATCGAGTTCTTTCATTCCGGCGATGTGGCGATCAATGCCACGTACAACCGCATCCTCATCGAAAGAGACCTGCCGCTGATCCTCAGCCTCATCGTCTTGGTCATCGCGTTGAGCCTCGCGCTTGCGTTTCGAAAACCGATCGGCGTGATCGGGCCGCTCATGGTCGTCGCGTTTGCGCTAGCGATTTCGCTCGGCGTCATCGGGCTCCTCGGGTGGCGTATCGACTTCATGTTCGGCCTGATGCCAACGCTTCTAATCACGGTCGGAGTGGCGGATTCCGTTCACATCTTGTCGGAATTTAACATCCACCAGCAACGCCTGGGTTCGCGTCGCGAGGCGATCCGACAGACGCTTTATTTGGTGGGTGCGCCTTGTCTCCTGACCAGCCTGACCACCGCCGCGGGCTTCCTGTCGCTCTCGTTCTCACCGATCAAGTCGATTTCGCACCTCGCGCTCTACAGTGCGGCGGGCGTCGTCGCGGCGTTCATCGGCTCGATCTCGATCCTGATCGCGTTTCTTTCTTTCGGGCGGCCTGCACGTGCGCAAGCCAAAGGAGGCAAGCGCTCCGAGGCGCTGCTTCGCTTCGTCGCCTCGTTCGTCATTCGTTTCCGAAACCCCGTTCTCGTCGCCTTCGGTTTGATCTTTGCCGCCTCAGCCTGGGGCATTGCGACGCTCACCGTCGATTCGAACTTCCTCAATGAGTTCTCGGAGAGCGTCCCAGTGCGTAGGACAACCAAGTTCGTCGACGATCACATGTCTGGGACAAGCTCGATGGTGTACCTGTTCGACAGCGGCGAGCCCGACGGGATCAAGGAGCCGGCTGCGCTGCGAGAGATCGAGCGCGTGCAACGGGAGGCAGAGCGGCACCCGCTAGTGACGAAAACCTACTCGGTCGTGGACATCCTGAAAGACATCAACCAGAGCTTTCACAACGGGGACCCGGCCTACTACAGGATCCCCAAAAGCCGTGAGCTGGTCGCGCAGTATCTCCTCGTCTACGAGTTGTCCGGGGGGGAAGAGGTCCGAGACTACGTATCGATCGACTACGGGCGTGCGAGCCTCGAGCTCCGCTGCAAACAGGTCGAGGCCAGTCGCCTCGAAGCGCTTGTCGGAGAAATCGACGGTTACCTCGAACAAACACCCTTGAGTGCAACGAACGTCAGCATGACTGGCGTCGGGGCACTATGGCTAACGTTCGTCGACTACATCACTTGGAGCCAGATCCAGAGCGCGCTCCTCGCGTTGGCGGTTATCAGCCTGATGATGGTTTTCGTCTTCCGCTCGGTGAAGATCGGACTGCTCTCGATGATCCCCAACTTATCGCCCATAGTTCTCGTCCTTGGCGGTATGGGTTGGGCAGGCATGCCCCTCGACTACTATCGACTCCTCATCGCTCCGGTGGCCATCGGAATTGCAGTCGATGACACAATCCACTTGGTCACCCGCTACCACCACGAGTTCTTGAAAGTCCGCGACTACGAGAAAGCTCTTTACGCGTCGATGACGGACGTCGGCCGCGCGCTCTTCATCACGTCAGTGATTTTGGTGGTGGGCTTTCTGATGAACGTTTTCTCGATCATGGACAGCCAAAAGAGCTTCGGCCTGCTGCTTGCCGCCGTCATCGCGACGGCCCTCATCGCGGACTTCCTTCTCATGCCCGCGTTGGTACTCTGGCTCAAGCCCTTCGGCCCGGAAGAGCGGTAACTACGGAATCAGCTTCTCTTCCTTGAGCTTCTTGGCGACGGCGGCGGTCATCGACCCGCGCGCGTCCGGGATCGACTCCGGGTTGACCGTTTCTGATTGGCCTGTCCACACAAGGCCGTTGGTGGCGAGGGAATAGAGGTTGGTTTCCAATCGGAATGTCGTGCTGGTTTCGAAGTAGCCCGGCTCGTGCACCTGGGCGTACGTCGTGCCGTAGAATCCGTAAAATCCGTATCCGTACCCACCGCCTTGGTAGTACCTCGTTCTCGGGTGGTTGTAGGTCGACCCGGGCGTGTACTCTTGATCCTTGTCTACACTCAGCAGGCGCGTGATGAGCACGCCATCGAAGTTGCCGCCTTCGAGCGCAGCTCGGATCTGTTCTTCTTCTAGTTGAGTGCTTTGCGGCAATAGACCCCAGCTCGCCTGCGCCCCACCGCCTTCGTCCGCGATCGCCTTGGCGAAGGCATCTTCGAAGGCCTGCCGGCTCTCCTGGTTCTCGGCGACCCCGATGACGAACAGTTTGTTGAAGACCGTCTGCTCGTAGCCTGGGTTTCGATAGCTCTGAGAGATGTTGGTTGTGGTCTTGCTGCACGCGGCAAGGGCGGAAACCGCGACGA
>CAXMND010000167.1:0-4827 GCA_964194675.1 uncultured Coxiellaceae bacterium
CGAGCCCGAAGACCAGCCTTTCGTCGCATACAACGACCCGATTACCATGGCGAACAAGATTGCCGAGGATCACGGGCCGGACGCGATGCGCGGGCTCTTCGACCTGTTTCAGTACCTCCGCATCTACGGCAAGATCGCCGATCAAGAGCGGCTGAAGGCGCCAGAGTCGATCGACAAGCTCATTGCTGAAGCGCCCGATGCCGAGACCCGCGAGGCGTTGCAGCGCCTCTGCTACGCGAGCGCGATGGACATCATTCGCCAGTTCTTCCCGGACCCCAACAAGCACCGCACCATTCAAGGCTCGCTCGCAGCGATGTCGATCGACGGGACGCACATGGGTCCGTACACGCCGGGCGGCGCGACTTCGATGGCGTTCCACTATACCGCGTCGGACGCGATGAACGTCTTCAAGCTTCCCGAAGGTGGTATCGGTGCGCTCTCGGAAGCGCTGGTCCGCGCCCTCGAAGCAGCGGGCGGCGAAGTTCGCTACAGGGCCCAGGTCAAGCGGCTCCTCATCGAGGATGGCAAGGCCGTCGGCGTCGAGCTTCGTAGCGGCGAGAAGATCACGGCCCAGGTCGTCCTGTCGAGCATCGACGCCAACACGACTTTCCTCAAGTTGGCGGGCGAGGAGCATCTGCCGTTCCCCTTCACCGAGAAGGTCAAAGAGATCGACTACCGCAACGGCTACATTCAGGTTCACATGACGCTGAAGGAGGAGCCGGAGTTCACCGGGCACCTCGCCTTCACCAACGAGAACAAGCTGAAGTGGCTCATGGCGTACATCCCGTCCGCCGACCACGTCTCGAAGTGCTGGAACGAATACAAGAACGGCCAGATCCCCACTGATCCGCTCGCGTACTGCTACTTCCCGAGCATGATCGACCCGACGGTAGCGCCTCCCGGCTATCACACGGCGACTCTGTTCTCGCACTATTTCCCGTACGACACCCCGAAAGACAAGCTCCGCGAGCACGCTGGCATTATGGCCGACCGCGCGATCGAGCAGTTCGCGAAGTACTGTCCCAACTTCAAGGACTCGATCGTCGACAAGCTCGTGCTCACGCACAACTACTTCAAAACGACGTTCGGCGTCACAGGTGGCGACTTCTGTCACGGGCTGCTCCAGCCCGGTCAGATGTGGGACAGCCGACCGGTCAAGGGGGCCTCCGACTACCGAACCCCAATCGGCAACCTCTACATGTGTGGCTCGGCCTGTCATCCAGGCCCGGGCGTCACCTGCGTGCCTGGCTACAACAGCGCGCGCGCCGTAATGGCCGATCTCGCGGCCGCCGACTCCGATTTGGTCGCTGCCCAATAGGTTCGAAGCATGCCCATGGACTTTCTTGCACGCATCGAGGCCAACTGGCTGGTCTTGCTCATCCCAGTCATCGCTGGATTGGTCGGGTGGGGGACGAACGTCCTTGCGCTCCGGATGACCTTCTACCCCGTTGATTTCAAAGGCATTCCTCCGTACCTTGGTTGGCGGGGGGTCATCCCGGCCAACGCGGAACGCCTCTCGCAGTCGATGATCCAGCTTCTGACCGAGAAGCTACTCGACGTGAAAGAGCTCTTCCAGGATTCCGAAACAGAGCTCGAGCAGGACCTCGACCCCATGATCGAACGGATTACCAAACAGGTGGTCACCGAGATCTCAACCAAGATCGCGCCCGAAAACTGGGAGCGGTCGCACCAGGCGTTGCGCGACTACATCATCGAGATGATCGAGAAGAGCAGCCGGAACGTCGTGCGGTCGATCCTGTCCGATCTCAAGGACAACGCCGACCAAGTCATCGATCTGGAGAGCGTCGTCACCGACGCGATCCGCAAAGACGCGGGCCTCTTGGGACATGTTTTCACCGAGGTCGCCGGGCCCGAGCTCAAGTTCATCGAGCGTTCTGGATTCTGGTTCGGGCTTCTGTTCGGCCTCTTCCAGATGGCCGTGTGGATCTATCATCCGGCGTGGTGGGTTCTTCCGGTCGGTGGGTTCCTCGTTGGCTACATCACCAACTTCCTCGCGCTTCGCCTGGTGTTCGAGCCGCACGACCCGATCAACTTTGGCTTCTTCCAGCTGCAAGGCCTTCTCCACAAGCGAAAGAACGAAGTGGCGCTTCGTTTCGCCGACGTCATGGCGGATGACGTGCTCAGCCCGGACAACATGCTGAAGACCATCACCGAAGGGTCTTCGTCGGAACGCGTGTTCGCCTTGGTTGAGAAACGGATCGACATCGTGTTCGAGGATTACAAGAAGGACCCGATGACCGCGATGCTCATGCCGCCGGAGCGAATCACCGAGGCCCGAGACGACCTTCTTGAGCGCATGCGTACTCAAAAGCCCGAGCCCGATGGGCTGGTCAATTCGTTCATTGGCCGAGGCGCGGCTCTGCGCGGCCAACTCAGCAGTAAGCTTCAAGCCCTCGACGCGAAGAGCTTCGAGGGAGTCCTTCGACCCGCCTTCCAAGCAGACGAGTGGAAACTTTTCGTGACGGGCGCCGTCCTCGGCACGATCGCCGGCGTGCTTCAGCTCATCTACCTCTTTGAAGGCTCGCTGGGCTAACGCCCAAAGGAGAACAGGGAATGGCTACGGTTATCACAGAAGATTGTACGTCCTGCGGCGCCTGTGAGGACGAATGTCCGACCAACGCGATCTCGCTCGGTGAGGAGATCTTCGTCATCAATCCGGATACCTGCACCGAGTGCGTCGGCTTCCACGACACACAACAGTGCGCGATGGCTTGCCCCGTCGATTGCTGCCTCCCTGATCCCGACCGTCGCGAGACCGAAGACGTGCTTTTCGTACGCGCCAAGGAAGTTGACGGCATCATGCCGTGTGCCGACGAGCTCTCCCAGGAGACCTCACACTTCCGCACCGGCGAAGCTGCAGAGTAGGCCGTCACGCCCCGGCGGGCGTTTGACGCACGAGACAAAGCGTGCGAATTGCCTCGCCTATGAAACGTACTTACGGGGCGCTTTTAGGTCTTCGGAGGATTCGACCGTGAGCACCGCGACCGACTGGCTCAATGATGAGAAGCAAGAGCTGGCGGTCGACCGCATTTTGAAAGCGGCGAGCGTCGTATTCTCACGCGACGGGATTCGTAGCGCGCGGATGGGCAAGATCGCGGACGCGGCAGGATGCTCTAGAGCCACGCTCTATCGGTACTTCCCCAACAAGGAAGCTCTCCTTCACGCCTTCATGGTGCGGGTCGCGCAAGACTTCGGGACGATCCTCCGCGACAGGCTGCGAGGGATGCGCTCGTTCGGGAAACGCATCGTCGAGGCCGTCGCGGTGTCCGCCGAGCTGATTCAAACACGAGAGGACGTCGCCCCGTTTTTCTCGGAGGAGGGCCTGGGTTTGACGGCGCAGTTGACAGCGAACGCAGCCGCGATGCGCGACCAGCTCGCAAAGCAACTCGAACAGGAATCGTGGTCGCCGAAGATCCAAGGTCAGCTTCGGGTAGACGTCTCCCCAGCGGAAGCCGCGGAGTGGGTGACCCGCGCGATATTCTCGCTTGCGACCGTGCCGGTCGAGGCGCGCTCCGGACCTGCCCTCCGGAAATACTTAGGAAAAATGCTGATTCCGGCCCTCGTTGCCGACTGAGACAAAAAATATTTTTTGTCTTTACATTGAGTCAGAAACGATCATACTGTCTCGACCACGTCGGGTCGACCAGAGGAGCGCTGACATGGAAGCGACAGCGACAGAGCAAGAGAAGATTGAGTACGATCCCATTTACGATCCGTACAGCCCGGAGTTGATGGCCGACCCGTATCCGTACTACGAGCGTCTGCGCGAAGAGCATCCGATTTACTACAACGAGCGCTTGGACTGCTACGTGCTCTCGCGGTACGAGGATATCTATCGCGCGCTCCGCAAGCCGCAGATCTTCTCGTCGGCTCAGGGCCTCACCCCCGAGAAGGACGAGATCGGCACGCTCGGGCTTCCGCCGACCTTCATCATGATGGACCCGCCCGATCACACGCGGCTGCGGCGTCTGATCACCAAAGCCTTCACCCCCGATACCGTGAAAGCGATGGAGCCCAAGATCCGATCGTTCGTGGTTGAACGCATCGAGGCGATGAAGACCAAGGCCGCCGACGGTCAGGTAGTGGACCTGATTCCAGAGATCGCCTCCCCGCTTCCGACGATGGTTGTCGCCGATCTCTTGGGCGTTCCGCCCGAGGATCGGGAGAAGTTCGACCCATGGTCCGATGCCATCACTTCGGCCTCGGCCGACTTCACTCTCGATGTCCAGAAGGCGATCGATGCCGTTCAGGGCCTGGTCACGTACTTCAACGGCATGTGCCAGGCGCGTCGTGCGAATCCCACCGGGGACATGATCACCAAGCTCACCCAGGCCGAAGTCGACGGCGACACGCTCACCGATTGGGATATCGTAGGGTTCTTCTTCGTCATGATCGCTGGCGGGAACGACACCACCAGCAACTTCATCGGCAACTCGACCGAGCAGCTCGACAAGTATCCCGATCAGCGCCGCGAGATGATCGAGAATCCTGCGTGCATTCCGAACGCTACCGAGGAGCTTCTCCGCATCGAGTCGGTCGTCCAGGGGCTGTCGCGCACCACGACTCAGGAAATCGAGTACTACGGGACCACGCTTCCCGCCGGCAGCAAGGTCCACAATCTCTACGCCTCAGGCAATCGCGACCCCCGACACTGGGGGGACAACGCCGACGAGCTCGACATCCATCGCGAGATTGACAAGCATCTCTCATTTGCGCAAGGCCCGCATTTCTGTATTGGCGCCCATGTTGCGCGATTGATGATTCGCATCTACTTCGAAGAGATGGGCGCGCGCATCGGCGAGAGTT
>CAXMND010000168.1:0-25742 GCA_964194675.1 uncultured Coxiellaceae bacterium
CAGAAAGACCTCGTCTTCGACTTTGATGGGCTCAAGGTGGTCGTCGACAACCGAAGCATCGAGTTTCTCAAGGGCGCCGTCCTTGATTGGGAGCAAAGCCTGATGAGCTACGGCTTCAAGTGGAAGAACCCCAATGCGAGCGGCGACTGCGGATGCGGAGAGTCGTTCGACGTAGGCGATAGTGTGGGGGCGGTGGGGCGGGACAAATTAAACCCGAAGGCCGTCTAGAATTCATCCGCCGGCGGTACCGGAATCGGATTGGGCAAGGCCGCGTACGGCATGAGGTCGGACGGGTTGCAGTCCTTGGGGAGCAACTCGGGCGTGTTGAGCTCGACCGATCGGCAACAGCGATCGAAGGCCGGCTGTACCCCGGACGTACCTCCCTCGGCGCATGGATCTGGAACCGGGAGCGGGACGGGCGCAACCGTGCTGGCGAGCTTCGCCTGAATCCCCTGAAAAGCGAAGGATAGGCCGGTGGCAGTGCACGGCTCATCAGGGCTACCGAGGCTCTTGTCGACGCGAAGATCGAGGTTGTCCGTGAGTAGCCCTTCGACGCTCTCGCGCAAACTTTCATCGCAGATTCCCAATGGGCGAAGTGTGGCAAGGAGCTGACCCGCGGAAAAGCGCCCGGCGAGAAGGCCTCTGGTCAACGTTTGGCCGTCTTCGCTGATGTCCCCGATGAAATAGCCATCGATCGAAATCGAGAAGCTTCCGGGGCCGGTTAGAAACGCGAAAGTCGCGTCGGTGCCGACCGGAAAGACGATGCGTCCTTTGGAGACGTATGCATCGCTCCTCCATACGTTCGGGCGATCCAGGCTGCCAGCCACGAGACTTGCAGGGTCGGCAAAGAAAAAGTCCTCGCCGTCCCAGTCAGGAGGTGGGGCCTCGACCGAGCCTCCCTGCTCCATCAGTGTGGCACCGCTGGGGCCACCCCATTCTAGGCCTGAGACGTCGTCGAGCGACGTACCGTCGACGGCGGAGATGATCGAGACGTCGACCTTGGCGTCATTCGATGTTCCGTTCCATTCCTTCAGGCGCACGAGCACCGTGCCAAAGCCGAGGCCTTGGTTGAGCGCGATGTTGTCTTCGAGACACGCGATCAGGCTTACAACGGTGGGCAGAACGTGCCGGCCGAACGCGTTGTCGATCCCGTTGTCACCATCGAGCGGAGGATTGCCATTGGCCGCCACACACTCTGCGGCATCCTGGATCGACCTCGTGTTCATTCCGTCGAGGTCCAAACCGAACCTGCGCCAGCGATCCCCGGATTGGTCTAGGGACACGTTGCGCAAGGCGAAGATCACTTCGACACTGTCCTCTGGGGAGCTGGTGCTCTGAGGCGGTCGTTCGGGAATACCCGCTAAGCCTTCGTCAACCAAGGTCGAGTCGTAGACATTGCAACCCGAGACGCTCGGGACGAGAACTGTAAGCAACAAGGCAAGCGCGGTTTTCATTGGATGACGAGCTCACAAGGCAAGTGACGGAATCCTGCATTACTATAACAATACCGTCACAACAGATGCCACTGATTGTAAGCTAGCTCACGAAACCGGCGGTCGGCGTGACCACCAGGCAGCCACCGCACTTCCGATGATGCAATGGGTCATGGCGGAGAGTGCGCTCGGAATCGCTGTCAACGGGTTCGCGAAGTGCGCCTGCGCCAACACCGCTCCTAGCCCGGAGTTCTGCATGCCAACCTCGATCGAAATGGTGCGGGCCACGTTGCCGGAGCCCCCCGCCAGGCCACCGAGAACGTACCCGAGGAAGAAGCCGACCGCATGCGCTGTCACGACGGCGGCCAGCAGCCGCCAGCCACTGTCGAGCACCGCATCTTTCTGCGCGCCAAGGATCGCAGCGACGATCAACACGATCATGACGACCGCAGCCGCGGGCGCGAAGGGCACGATCTTCTCGGTGACCTTGGGCAGATAGCGACGCAGAACGAGCCCGATCACGACCGGCAGAAGCACCACCTCGGCCGTCGTGACCAGCAAGCCCCACGGATCTACGTCAACCCGGCTCCCGACGAGCCATGTGGTCAACAGCGGTGTACAGGCCGCGGCAAGCATGGTCGAAAAGGCAGTCATCGAAACCGAGAGGGCGACGTCGGCCTTGGCGAGATACGCAATGACGTTGGACGCCGTCCCACCGGGACAACAACACACCAAGATCAGGCCGACGGCGAACGGCGTGGGCAAATCGAAGAGGGAGCCAGAACCCCACCCGACCAGGGGCATGACCGTGTACTGAAGGAGCACACCCCATAGGATCGGCGCGGGGGTTCGGGCGACGCGGGCGAAATCCGAGAACTCCAGTGTTAGCCCCATTCCGAGCATGATGATCTGCAACCCCGGCGTCACCAGCCCGTAGTCGAGAAACCACGTAAAGGCGGGCGGATAGGCGAGCGCCGCGACACCCGCAACGGTGACCCACAGAGGAAAGAGGCGGACGATAGCGCTCACGTCGCCGCCATGTAGCACAGCCGCGGGCCCCTGCGGGACGCTGATACGCATCCATGCTACGAATCGCAGCTCATGTTCCGCCCAGCTACAGACGACGTCCGGATCGACGGCCTCCGCCCCTTGATCCCGCCCGCCATCCTGATGGAGGAGATCCATCCGGGAGACGGGGCGATCGCACGCATTTCGGAGGCTCGCCAACGGATTGGCGACATCGTCCACGGAAAAGACGACAGGCTCGTGCTCGTCGTCGGGCCTTGCTCGATTCACGACCCAGAAGCGGCGGTCGACTACGCGAAGCGGCTCAAGTTGCTCGCCGACCAGCACGGAGACGAGCTCTTCATCGTGATGCGGACGTACTTCGAAAAACCGCGTACCACGGTCGGTTGGAAGGGCCTCATCAACGATCCCAATCTCGACGGAAGCTTCGACATCAACCAAGGCCTCCGAATTGCGAGGGGGCTGTTGAGCACTCTGGCGGAGCTCGACCTGCCGGCTGGGACCGAGTTCCTCGATCCTATCTCGCCACAGTTCGTCGCAGACCTCGTGTCTTGGGGCGCCATAGGGGCCCGCACTACCGAGAGCCAAGTCCATCGCGAGCTTGCTAGCGGTCTATCGATGCCGGTAGGGTTCAAGAACGGCACGCGAGGCACCATCACGATTGCGGTCGAGGCGGTCAAAGCCTCACGCAACCCGCACCACTTCCTATCGGTGACGAAGCAAGGCCTGACCGCGATCGTGGCGACGAAGGGCAACCTAGATTGCCACGTCATCCTCCGTGGGGGTGCAGGGAAACCCAACTACCATCCCGAAGCGATTGCGGAAACCACAGAGACGCTCGCGAGAGCCGGCCTAGAGGCGCGTGTGATGGTCGACTGCAGCCATGCCAACAGTGGCAAAGACCACGAGAAACAACCGGGAGTGGCGAGCTCGGTCGCACGGCAAGTCGCCAAAGGCGGAACGAGCGTGTTCGGGGTGATGCTCGAAAGCTTCCTCATCGGTGGACGGCAGGACAAGAAAGACGACGAGGAGCTCACCTATGGACAGAGCATCACTGACGCGTGCATGAGCTGGGACGCAACCGTACCGGTGATCGAAGAGCTCGCGACTTCCGTTCGCTCACGGCGTAGCGCCGGGGCTTAGATGAAGTCAGGCGCGGGGACCGGTACCCGCACCGCATCCGGCAGACGGTCGAAAGCGGCGGCTTTGAGCGCCTTTGGAGCCGTATCGCAGGTGTCTACCCGCGTCTTTCCGTCGAGCCACTGACTCGGACAGCATCGATCTTCCGGCACGTCGAATCCCTCGGCGCACGGGTCTAGCTTCGGACGCGACGCAGGCGCCAGGCCGGCGATGCGTCCCGCCACTCCTGCAAACGTCACACCCAGGCTGAATGCATCACACTCCGCACCGGTCCCGTCCATTTCCGGCAGGGACTGGATATCGGCGTACTGGCCGAAGAGAGTCTCGACAACAGTGGCGTTGATGGCGCAGATTCCGATGCGGGGTGTCGCCTCGCCGAGCTTCTCGATGCTGAACCGCCCAGTGAATAGCCCGTGCTCCAAGCCGGCTCGATCTTCGGTGATGTCCCCCATCATCAATCCACCATTGACGACTACGTCCATCGCTCCGTCGCTCGGTAGACTTCCATCACCAGCGATCAACTTGAACGCGGTACCCGGAGGCAGCGGCAGAACGAGACGTCCAAACGCTACGTAGGCGTCAATTTCAACGAGGTTTGGAAGCTCGACGCTCGGCAGGCCGGCTTCGTCGTCTCCGAAGTCTTCGGGGTCGAGATACCACCAGTCTTCGGCATCCCATGCGGGATCGGGTGCATCCTCGATCTGCGCGCCCTGCGTATAGACCAAATCCACATCGCCAAACCGCCCGAAGCCGACCAGAGAAGGGTCTTCACGGGTTCCGTCGACCGCTGTGGTCAGGATCGCTGAAACGCTCGCGTCGCTGCGCAGGCCGTTCCACCCACGGACCCACAGAATAACGGTCCCGATTCCGCGACCCTGCGTAAGGGCGAGGTTGTCCTGGAGACAAGGGAGGACCGCACCGACTGTTGGAAGGAGGCTCGTACCCAGCGAGTTGTCGATTCCGTCTTTTCCGTCGACGATCGCCTGTCCGACGACTTCCCCTTCTACTGTGCGCGGTTGGCAAGTCACGCTGTCCGCGTCGGTGGTCACCGCGGAGTCGAGGTCGATCCCGATGCGCGCTGCGTTCTCAGCGGATTGCTCGATGTAGATATCCTTGAGCGCGAAGACCAACACCTCGACATCATCGGGAGAGCTCGTTGCGGCGGGCGGCCTCGGCGGCGCACCAATAGTGCCACTGCCGATGAGCCCTTCGTCGTAGACACTGCAGCTCGACACCGCAATCCACGCGAACGCGCCGATGCAGCAGTTCCAACGAAGCAAGCGCATGTATCCATTCCCCCTTCACAAGGTAACAGACCATGCAATGGGCCCCAAAATGCCCCTACCGCGAGGGCGCCATTGTACGGATGAACATTTCGAGCATTTCCCAGGGGAGATTCGACGGCAGGTTCAGGATCGGAAGAGTGATTCCGTACTCGCGTCGACGGCGCAGCTCTTCGATGCAGTACTGGGGCTCCCCCGCGATCGTCAGTGCTTCGATCATGGCGTCGCTGACCGCATCGGCCGCCTGCGACCGGGTGGACTTCTCGCGATAGAGCTCTTCGACGCGCTTGCACTCGTCAGCGTACCCGAAGCCGCTGAGAAGCTCCTTGTAGTAGTCGCCCATCCCGCCGATGTAGAACGAGATGATCTGACGCGCCTCTTTGGTACCTGCCTCGCCGAGGGGGATCACGATCGTGAAGGGCGCGGTAGCGATCGCGCTCGGGTTGCGCCCAGACTTGGCGGCGCCTTCGGCGATCCAAGCGTGGCCTTGCTTCAGCTCCGCATACGGCCAGAAGGTCGGGATCCAACCGTCCGCCATCTCGCCGATCGACGTGATCGACTTCTGCTTGAGCGCAGCGACGTAGATCGGGACATCCGCTCGGACGGGTTTCATCGCAAGATCGAAGGGCCGGTAGTCGTACAACTTGGCGTCGCTCTCGGTCAACCGCTTCCCGCTCAGGAGCGTCCGGGTCACTCTAATGACGTCCCGCACTTGGGTGAGAGGTTTCGCGAAGGCACGGCCATGAAACCCTTCGATGACGCGCTTGCCGCTCGTGCCGATACCCAGCATCAGTCGCCCCTCACTGATCTCGTCCACCGTGGCGGCGTTCATGGCGACAAGCCCCGGTGTGCGACTAAACACGTTCACGATGCCAGTGCCGAGCTTGATCCGCTTGGTGTGCACGGCCATTTCGGTCAGGAGCGAGAAGATCTCGTATCCCCACGCTTCGGGGATCCAAAACGAGTCGTACCCGAGCTCATCGGCAAGAATGGCCGCCTTGAGGTAGAGTTGACGGTCATAGTTCTTCCAAAAGGCAATGAGCCCCGTGCGTTCGGTCATCGAAACCTCCGGAGGATGAGGTAGACCGATCAGAGGCTGCGCTCAAGGCTCGGAGTGCTGCAGCAAAGCCCGGGCATGCTTGACAGTCCGCCGCGATCCGTGACAGGAGCCTGTCTTTCGGGGAGCAAACCCAATGAAGATCGACGCTGGACTGCTCGCAAGTGACATGGGGCAGGTGGCCGCTAGAGTCCGCGAGCTCGAGGACGCCGGCTTCGACGGGTGCTTCACCTTCGAGGGGCCGCACGAGCCGTTCATGAGACTCCTGCTCGCAGCGGAGCATTCCAATCTCGAGATCGGAACCGGACTCGCGGTTGCCTTCGCGCGAACGCCGATGACCGTGGCCCACCTCGCACAAGATCTTCAGCATTTTTCGGGTGGGCGATTCTGGCTCGGGCTCGGCTCTCAGATCAAGCCGCACATCGAAGCGCGTTACAGCATGCCCTGGTCGAAGCCGGCCACGCGCATGAAGGAGTTCGTTCGGGCCTTGCACGCGATTTGGGCGTGTTGGAACGAAAACGAGAAGCTCGACTTCAGGGGCGAGTTCTATACCCACACCCTGATGCCGCCGATCTTCAACCCGGGGCCTTCCAAAGGAGGTCGGCCACCGATCTATGTGGGGGGCGTCGGGCCCAAGATGACGGAAGCAGCGGGTGAGGTAGCTGACGGCATGCTGCTCCATCCGTTTCATACGGAGCTCTCGCTGAAGGAAGTGATGATGCCTTCACTCCAGCGCGGGCTCGGGACGTCCGGACGAACCCTAGCCGACTTCGCACTTTGCGCGCAAGTCATCATCGTCACGGGAACAAACGAAGCCGAGCATCAAAACGCGCTCGTCATGGCACGAAATCAAATCGCGTTTTACGCATCCACCCCCGCTTACCGCAGCGTGTTGGAATCCGCAGGCCGCCCCGAGCTTCAGCCCGAGCTGAGGCAGATGACCAAAGAAGGTCGTTGGCACGAGATGGCGGCCAAGATCGACGACGACTTGCTGGGCAAGATTGCAGCGGTAGGCACCCCGAAAGAGGTCGCCAAGGTCTTGCATCGCCGTTACGGTAGCCTCGCTTCGCGACTGGCGTTCGCGTCGCCGTTCCCAATCGCACCCGAGTGTGCGGCGGAGATCATAAGCACGCTTCGCGCAGGCCCGATCGACCCATGACTTCTCCGGTGTGCATCCCGCTTGGGACGATCGCAGGCCAGGCGGTTGGCGGAAAGGCGGAAGGACTCGCACGGCTACTTCGGTATGGATTCGACGTACCGGAAGGCTTCGTAATCGTCGGGGCGTCATCCGAGTCGCTTCCGGAGGATCTCGATGCGCACTACGAGCGCATCGGTGCAGGCAAGGTCGCCGTCCGATCTTCGGCAATGGGAGAAGACTCGAGTGAGGCTTCGTTTGCAGGTCAGTACGAAACGGTGCTGAACGTCGAGGGCCCTAAAGCGCTCCGAACCGCCATCGAGGACTGTCTTCGGTCGGTGGAAGCCGCTAGGGCCGTGGCATATCGGGATGAGAAGACGAGCCAGGCTCACATCTCGATGAGCATCGTCGTGCAACAAATGGTCGATGCCCGGGCGGCCGGTGTGCTCTTCACCGTCAACCCGGTCAACGCTCGTCGTGACCAGCTTGTGATCGATGCGGTGTCGGGGCTCGGCGACGCGTTGGTTAGTGGACATGCAACACCCGACCATTGGTTGCTTTCGAGGGACGGGCGGGTGCTCACTCGGGAGCTTCAGGGCCTGGCGCCGATCTTGACCGATGACGAGGTCTCGGCGCTGCTAGAGGGGGCGATCCGGGCGGAGACCCAACACGGTGCGCCGCTCGACATGGAGTGGGCGATCGATCACGGCGGCGAGCTCCACTGGCTCCAAGCGCGGCCCATCACCCAGCTTCCTGCGGATCCGAACGAGCTCGACACCGCACCACCCGCCGACGCGGTGTACACATGGGCCAACATCGGGGAGATGATGCCTGGCGCAGTCACTCCCCTGACATATTCCGTCACGGGTCGAGGCATCGACATTGGAATGCAGCGCTGGTACCGCCGCATCGGTTCGGAGGTGCCCGAGGGCGAGGACATGCGCTACGTAGCCATGTTCTTCGGTCATCTGTTTCTCAACCTCACCACGCTGGCGGCGCTGGCGGCAGACGTCGCGGGATCGACCAAGACCCAGATGTGTCTCGCCCTGTGCGGCCGTGACATCGAAGAGCTGCATGAACCCGAGCCGGCATCGGCGTTCAAGCGCGCGCTCAACGGTGCACGATACTTCGCCCTCCTGCTCTCGACCCGGAAGTACGGGAGAGCGCTCGATAGATTGAAGACGAGTTTATCGCTTCCTACGGCGGAAAGCGCACGAGCGTACTATCGCGCAATCGACGCAACGCTTCCGACGGTCTGGGAGGCATACGAGCTACACCTCATGTCCTCCGCTTCCTCGGGAGCGCTCAGTCCGATTCTTCTCGGTATCGTTGCCAACGGCGAGGAGCCGGCGACCGCACACCACGCCGAAGTCGCGCAGATGCTTGCCGGCGCCACCAACGTCGAGAGTGCAGATATCGCCGCAGGCGCTGAGCGCATTCTCGATCGCCTCGTTCTCGACCCGCACGCAGAGAGCCAATTCGCCTTGGCCGATCCCGAGAGCGCCCGCGCATGGTTGCAATCGCCGGATTCGGAAGACGCAGGTGCGGAGCTCGCACGATATCTAGAGCGACACGGCCATCGAGCCGTGCGCGAGCTCGAGCTTCGACAAAAGGAGTGGGCCCTCGACCCGATGCCCGTGATCGCCTCATTGCAGTCAGGACTTCGGGCGAGGCTCAGTCAAACGACCCCGGCTCGTGACGTAACCGAACCGCCCGACGACCGCAACGCTGCCCATCCGATCCTCGAGCGCTTGATGCCGTTGGCTCATGGCGCGGTTCGTTGCCGCGAGCATACGAAGTCCGGTTTGGTCGCAGTCACGACTCACTTCAAGCACGCCTATCGCGCCCTTGGAGCACGAATGGCTCGTGAGGGCTTGCTCCCTGATGAAGATGCCGTCTTCTTCTTGACGCACGAAGAGCTCGGGGATCTCGTGAACGGTCAGCACACGCTGGCGAAGGTGGCGGTCGCGCGAAGAAAGGTGACCGACTACCAAATGACGCTTCGCTTTCCGCAAGTGTTTAGCGGGGTCCCTGAGCCGGTGAAGCTCGAGCACATCACGAGCGAGGATGGCGCTCTAGTCGGCAAGCCAGTGAGTCGCGGTGTCGTGACCGGACGGGCTCGCATAGTCGAAACCCTCGAGGAAGCCGCCGCACTCGAAGCAGGCGAAATCCTCATCGCGTCGATCACCGACGTGGGTTGGACCCCGTACTTCAGCCTCATAGCCGGCTTAGCCACCGACGTCGGGAGCGCGGTCTCCCATGGGGCGGTGGTGGCACGAGAGTATGGCCTTCCGGCAGTCGTGAATCTCAGGGTCGCCACGTCTCGCTTTCGAACGGGCGACGAAGTCGTTCTCGATGGCAATCGAGGTACGCTGGCACTGGCAGAGTCCGAATAGTGCGCTACGAGGAGTCTCACTATGGTCGCTACGATCGGACTCACCGGACTCCGCCCCGACCCCGCGCGCGCGTCGAAGATCACATCCCCGCCATATGACGTGATCAAGCCGGGGACGCCGCTCGAAAAACTGCTGAGCGAGGAACCGAAGTCACTGTTCCACATCATTCTCGGTGATAACCCCAATGAAGCGACCGAACGCCTCACTGCCGAGGGGATGCTAGTCGAAGACGACGAGCCGTCTTACTACGTCTACGAGCAGACGTGGTCTGGAGGGCAACGCACCGGCGTGTTCGCTGCTGCCGAGGTGTCCCCTTACGAAGACATGCAGATCATTCGTCACGAGAAGACGTTCGACGACAAGGTCAAGGGGCGCGTCGCAATGCGGCAGGCTACGGGCCTTCACATCGGCCCTGTCTTTGCGCTGACCAAGGCCCCCATCGCACAGGCCCTAAATGGCGCCAAAGAGTCGGCGCCCCTCTACGAGTTCACGAGTGGTTTTGGCGGGTTCAGCGAGCTCGAGGGCATCCTGAATAGGGTTTGGCGCGTGCCGGAACACAGCGAAGTCGGCCAAGCAATTCAAGCAGCGCTGGGCCGTGAGCCGCTCTACATCGCCGACGGCCATCACCGATATCACGCAAGCCTACTCAACGGCCAGACGCATTTTTTATCGTACGTGACCGAAGGCGCGGTGATTCAGGCCTACAACCGCGTCATCAACGGGGTTCGCCCCTTCTCTGAGATCAAGAGCGACCTCCCGCTCGGACCAGTCGAGACATTCCAGACACCGGACAGGCACCGTTTCTGCATCTACACGAAAGACGGCTGCTACGAGCTCGCGGCGCAGCACGTCCCGGACGACGTCGTCGGGCAACTCGATTGCGCGATCCTAGAGCGTGAGCTCTACCCAAAGCTCGGGTTGACGCACGACATGGTCGTCGATCTGGATCACTTCGACTACTATTCCGAATCCGCCCTCGATGAGATGAAGGCGGTCGTCGATCGGGGCGACTACGACATTGCCGTCGCCCTGAACCCCGTGAGCCTCGATCAACTGATGGCCGTAGCCGACGCCGGCCTCGAAGATTCTGACATCGTCATGCCCGAAAAGAGCACCTTCTTTGCTCCAAAGATCCTCTCCGGGTTGTTCCTTTATCGTTACGCCAACGCGTGAGCCTGATGAGCGCACTTCCACAGTACGGAAAGCACCTTCACCCGCAGGAAAAGATGCGGGCCGTGGTCATGAACGAGTACGGCGCTCCGGACGTCCTGCGCGCGGCCTCCGTTCCAAGGCCCGTTCCCAGGCGAGGTCAGGTCCTCGTGCGAACCAAGTTCATCGGGGTGAACCCGAAGGACGTCATCGTCCGAAAAGGGAAGTTTCAAATCGTCACTGGGAAGCGTTTCCCGATGATCGTCGGCCACGACATCGCGGGCGAGGTCGTCGAAGTGGGGCTCGGTGCGGATCTCGCGCTCGGCGAGCACGTCTTCGGGATGATCAACGACTTCGCTGGACGCGCGTATGCAGAGTATGCGGCCGTCGATGCCGATCAGCTCGGGCGGGCACCGAGCTCGATTGATCTGCGGGCCGCCGCCGCGGTTCCACTCGCCGCGCAGACCGCACTGCAAGCGTTGCGCGATGATGCGCAGATCACCTCAGGCCAAAACGTGCTCATCAATGGGGCGTCAGGAGGGGTCGGCGTCTTCGCAGTACAGATCGCGAAGATTCTGGGGGCTAACGTCACGGCCGTGTGCAGCCACCGGAACGTCGGCCTCGTCCGCGAGCTAGGTTCCGACCATATCCTCGACTACACCGAGACCGAGCTCGTCACCTCGAGTGAGCGTTTTGATGCGTTCTTCGACGTCTTCGGCAACTACAGCTTCGACAAGGTCAAGCATCTGCTCACGTCGGGCGGCACCTACATCCAGACCATTCCGAGCTCGCGCATCTTCAAAGACATCGCACGTACCTTCGTCCGCAAACAGCGCGCCAAGCTGGTCCTCGTCCGGTCGCGTCGCTCGCAACTCGACTGGCTCCGGCAGCAGATCGACGGCGGTCACCTCCGAGTCGTGGTCGACCGCTCTTTCCCCCTGAGCGACGCCGCAGAGGCGCATCGCTACATGGAAACCAAGCGAGCCCGCGGGAAAGTCGTGCTAGAAGTCGACTGAGGAGGAAGAGATGCGAAGGGTCGGCTGGGGTCTCATCGTTGCCGTAGTTCTTTGGGTTGGGTCCGGGGTCGGGTCAGCCTCCGAGCGCGCTTTCAAAGAGGTCGACTTTCCGACTGCGGGAGGCATCCAGGCCCATGCAGATATCTACTCGCCCAAGAAAAAGGCCTCGACCCTGATCATTCTCTTCCACCAAGCGGGATGGAGTCGAGGGGAGTATCGAGAGATCGCACCGAAGCTCGTCGAGCTAGGTTACCAAGTGATGGCGGTGGACCTGCGGTCGGGAAGGGCTGTGAACGGCGTCCGGAACGAGACCCATCGCCGGGCCACCAAGAAAAAGGCCAGTACCGACTACCTCGATGCGTACGCCGACCTGCAGGCCGCGTTGAAGTACGCGACCGAGAAGCTCAAATCAAAGCGTATCATCGTCTGGGGAAGCTCCTATTCGGCCGCGTTGGTCTTCAAGTTGGCGGCTGAGCACCCTGCCGAGGTGACAGCGCTACTCGCATTCTCGCCGGGTGAGTATTTTCAGAAGGGGCACGGCACGGAGTACGTCCAAGCGTTCGCCAAGAGGGTGAAGGGCCCTGTTTTCGTCACGTCCTCCAAAGCCGAACGCGACAAAGCCAAGCCGATCTTCGATGCGGTCCCCGTCGAAAAGAAGATCCTTTTCACCCCCGCCTCGCTTGGTCAGCACGGCTCCCGCGCACTCTGGGAAAAGTCGACCGACAACGACGTGTACTGGGCGGCCGTCAACGCGTTCCTAGAAGAATACGCGCCGCCCGCTCCCGGCAACTGATAGCAAAACTGGGAGAGGTGGTCGGAAGTGCGCTACACGGAAGTGTGAGCTTCCCACCCGTCCCGGACCTGGAGGCAGCGCGTCTGGTCGGGCGTGCGCTCGCGGCGGATCTCGACCTTCATTCGAAGACCCAACCCTACGATCCGGTGAGATGGCGACAGGGCGATTCGGAACACCCCACCCTGCAGCTCGACGACGTGTCGGGGATTCCTTTCGTCGCCGACATCGCAGGCGTCGAAGAATACCAACACCGCGGTCGGCTTCGCGCAGGCGACCACGATGTCTATGTAACGGTCACGCCGGAAATGGCGGGGTACGAGGCATATTGTCGCGATGCGCTTCGGATGGGCGCACCCGAACATCTCGTCGCGGACCCAGTCGGACCACCGATCGCCGTGGCCAAGGCGTGCGCGTCGGGAAAGACACATGCGCGGCTCGTAGAGATCGCAAGAAGTGCACGCGGGATGACGATTCATCCTTACATGGGAATCGAAGACGTCTGGGAGCTGGCCGCCATGCTCTCGGTCGACAGTCAGGCAGAGGTGCGCGTCCTGAGTCCGCCGCCCCCGGTGACCTGGATCGCGAACGACAAAGCGATGTTCGATGAGCTCGTCGCCAGGGTCCTCGGTCGCGATGCGCTGGTCGAAACGCGAATCTCGAGAGACGCCGACAACATCAAAGCAAACCTACGCGCGATGGCAGAGCACCACAGGCGTGTGGGGCTAAAGCGAACACGCTGCGCGTCAGCCATGGGCAACGCGGTCTTCGTTTCGGAAGACGTGCAAACCCCCGAGTCGGTGGCATGCGCAGTCGACGAGTTCCTCGAACGCACCGAATGGTCGGGAGATGAAGATGTCCTCACCGTGGCGTGGCTCGATACCGACCTCTCGCCGTCGACGCAGTTCTGGATCCCACCTCTCGGGTTTGGGGATCCGCGACTCGACGGAATCTATGAACAGATCCTGATCGGCGAGGAAAAGGTCTTCGTCGGAAGTCGCCCCTCATCTCTCCCCGATGCGGTCAATCGAGAGCTGGCCGACGGCGCAATTCGAGTCGCGGCGGCACTGCAGGAGCTCGGATACGTAGGCCGGTGCTCGTTCGACCACCTCGTGACCGGCGATCCCGAAAGCGACTTCGCGGTCGTGTTCACCGAGTGCAACGGACGTTGGGGCGGAACAAGCACTCCGATGAGCCTACTCGACCGCCTGCTCCCAGGCCCGAGGCCTCCCTACCGCGCGCAGGACGTCGTCTTTCCGGAGATGGTAGGGGCGAGACTTTCGGATCTGTTCGAGCTGATCGGGGATGACCTGCTCGAGACCGAAACCGGCCGAGGCCGCTTCATCTTCTACAACCTCGGGCCACTAGACGGGCACGGGAAGTTCGATGTGATCTCGATCGGAAGCGACCAGGAAGATGCCGAGCGAGGCATCCTGGAAATTCTCCCAAAGCTCCTTAGGTGATAGCGCGCCACTCGACCGCCAGGCTTGAGCGCTATTGCACGGCCGCGGGGATCTCTGGGGTGTCGATCTTTGCAATCGCTGCGTCGACCTCTTGCTGGCTGAGCTCGTGGCGTTCGAGCTGACCCGAGAAGTATGCTTCGTAGGCAGACATGTCGAAGTGCCCATGCCCACAGAGGTTGAAGAGGATCACGCGCTTGCTGCCCTCTTCTTTGGCCTCGTTCGCCTCGCGAATCGCCGACGCGATCGCGTGGTTGGCCTCGGGAGCAGGGATGATGCCCTCGACGCGCGCAAACATCACGCCAGCCTCGAAGCTCTGGATCTGATCGACCGCCTCAGCAGCGATCAAATCGTCGTGAAGGAGCTGACTTACTAACGCGCCCGCGCCGTGATACCGCAACCCGCCCGCGTGGATCTTCGCCGGAACGAAGTTGTGGCCGAGCGTGTACATCGGGAGGAGCGGAGTCATGCCCACGGTGTCGCCGAAGTCGTAGCGGAAGACGCCCCGCGTGAGCTTCGGGCACGATGTCGGCTCGCTTGCGAGGCATCGGATGTTCTGCCCCTCGACAAAATTCAGCCGAAGGAACGGAAAGCTCAGCCCGGCGAAGTTCGATCCGCCACCAAAAGGCGCGATCACGACATCCGGAAGCTCGCCCGCCTTCTCCATTTGTAGGACCGCCTCCTGCCCGACGACGGTTTGGTGGAGCAACACGTGATTGAGCACGCTACCGAGTGAGTACTTCGTATCAGGATCGTTCGCCGCGCGCTCCACGGCTTCGGAAATAGCAATCCCGAGGCTTCCGGGGGACTCTGGATCTCCGGCCAGGATCTTTCGACCCGCTTCGGTGAGCTTGCTCGGAGACGGGATCACCTCGGCGCCCCACGTATTCATCATCAGCTTGCGGTACGGCTTTTGGTCATAGCTGATGCGGACCATGAAGACCTCGCACTCTATGCCGAAGAGCTGGCACGCGAAGCTGAGCGCGCTCCCCCACTGGCCGGCGCCTGTCTCACTGGAGATCTTCTTGACCCCTTCCTCTTTGTTGTAGAAGGCCTGCGCAACGGCAGTGTTGGGCTTGTGCGACCCGGCCGGGCTGACGCCCTCGTACTTGTAGTAGATGTGTGCGGGCGTATCGAGCACCTTCTCGAGGCCGTGTGCACGATAGAGCGGCGTCGGTCGCCATTGCGTGTAGATGTCCCGCACCTGCTCTGGAATTGGAATCCAACGCTCCTCGCTGACCTCCTGTTCGATCAAAGCCATCGGAAAAAGCGGTGCGAGCGCCTCCGGCCCGATGGGCTCCTGCGTTCCCGGATTGAGCGGCGGCAACGGCTTGTTCGGCATGTCCGCAACGATGTTGTACCAACGCTCCGGGATCTCTTTTTCTTCGAGGGTGATCTTGGTTTTCTGCATAGAGACGCGGAGATTACCAGCGCTTTGCGTCGTAGACGACCCCTACTAAGGCACTATCATGCACATTTTGCGCGCAGCGACTACTTGTCTTTGTTCGTGGGTGCGTCGTGGGGCATCGAGGGGCGGAAAGTTGCTTTCCGGAGGTCGATAACCACTACCAGCAGGAACAGCACGAATGATAGCGTTCCGATACCTTGGCCGATCGACATCGCCATCATGACGGGTATCCACCCCTGGTCGAAAAGAGACCAGCTCATGAGTGTAAGCGCGATGAGCCCAAGCACGCATGCCGCAACGAGCAGGCGCGCGCGGGACGCCGTGTTGAGGAGGTTTTCGAGCCGTCGATTCATATGCCCTCTTCCTCGGCCGCCTTGCTGAAGGGGTGTGCGTACCCATGACAGCCGGCGCTGGCACAACTCGTCTGGCCCGCCCGAAGGTCCTCGAGGAGCCCCTGATGGTCAGCCACCTCGTTCCAAAGCCGACCGCTGGTGCTGTGGCACTGCATGCAGTTATCGTTTCGAAACGGCCTGGCGATATGGATCCTGGGGACAGAGTCATGGACGTCCTCCCATGCGTAGTCGGTCAGGAAATAGTAGACGTGCCCCATGCCGCCAAGCTTGGTCAGCGCGTAGCCGTACATCCCGTAGTCCTTGTGACAGACGTAGCAGCTACGGTCCCCGAACATCTTGGTGCGCGAATGGATCGCCGCGAGCCCCATGCTGTCGGGGTCGTTCGCGTCGGCGATGTGAAGGTCCATGGTGTGGCAGCTCCCGCAAAAGGCCTGACTCTCGGTAGCGCGAAGCCCTTCGACGTTGCCGATCAGCGCGGTCATGATCGGCAGGACCCCGAGACCGAGCGCGAGAAATCCCTTTGTTTTCGTGTCGAGCGGTGGCCGGTACACCAGGTACAACAACATGATGACGGCAGCGACGACGGCGCAGGCGAGAGCGATCCAAGACAGTGGCGATACATGCATGGGACACTGGGCTCGCCGCCACCGAAGCGGTCGAAGCAAACAGACCATGGGCCAAGATCATGGACGAATGCAAGCAAGAAGATCCGCTCGATCGGCGGCCGTGTAGCTCTGGCGCTCGCTGCAACTTTTGCGTCGTTGTGCTTTCCCGCCACGACCGCCCTGGCGCAGCCGCATCGGGTAGGGGCGGAGCTCTGGGGTCAAGCGAACCCGAACTACGGGCTGATCATCTTGGAGGGCTCAACGCGCAAGTATCCCTACGTTGACGCGGAGGCGATGATCTGGGGCGGAATCGGCGCGTCGCAGCTGGGCTTCGACGACGGCGCTGAAATCCAGGCGCTCGTGATCGCGATCAAACTGCGGGATCCGAAGGGCATCAGCGATACGCGCCTAGGCCGTTTCATTTTGGCAACCGGCTCGGTCCGCGCGATGCACATCGACGGAGGGCACATCACTCTGCGCGCGCACTCCAAGACGCATTTCGAGGTATTTGGCGGCGTGCCGGTCGACGGGAACATCGAGGGGCGCAAGTACGATTGGATGGTCGGGGGCCGATTGTCGCAGGGGCTCGGAAAGCGCGGCGTGCTCGGCGCCTCTTACTACAATCGCTTCAACGCGGGGCAACGGTCCGACGAAGAGGTCGGTGGGGACTTCTCGTTGCGTGTGGCGAGCTGGCTCGATATGGCAGCCAAGGTTTCATGGGAGCTGGTCAACCCGGGCCTCGCAGAAGTGCTCGGTACGATTTCGGCACAGACCAAGAATCGAGTCATCCGGGGCGAGCTGTACGTCACCAAACGTTCTCCTACCAGGCTTCTGCAGGCGACCTCTCTCTTCACCGTCCTCGGGGACCCGGGAACCTTGGCGACCGGAGCAAATCTGCGATGGAGGGCAGCGCCACGACTCGACTTGTGGGTGAACGGCGCAATGCAGAACGCAGAAGAGAAGTACGGTTGGAGCGGTTACCTGCGCGGCGTCCTCCGCACCGACGACGAGGGCAAGGGCAGCATCCTCGGTGAGCTCCGACGCCAATCGGTTTCGATCTCGCAGTGGACCGGCTTACGGTTCGCAGCGGTGATTCCGCTCTACGAGGATATCGATACCACCGTCGGCTTGATGCCCGAGTTCGAGATCGTCTTCCCTGACGACCCGGAGCCAGACCAAGGTACTGTCTGGCCCTGGGGTCGCCTTGCCCTCCGGTGGGCGCCGGGCCGCGGCTGGGCCGTTGCGGCAGCGTGCGAGGTGAGCGCCAACCAGGTTCAGAGGTACGAAGTTCGCGGGCTTGCCCGTGTCTCCTATCAAGCGGAATGGCCGAAGAAATGACCAGCAAGATCGTCGTCGTCGTCGTCGCATTCGTAGCCCTTGCCGGCTTTTCGGGAGCGTGCGCCAAAATGCTCGGAATCGAGAAAGACCCTCAGGAGGGGCAGTTCGAACATCGAGCCCACGTACTCGAGGGGATCAATTGCCTCGAATGCCACGCTGGGATTCAAGGTGCCGGCGAGACCGGTCCGCTTCACCTGCCAACCACACAGCAATGCGTCGACTGCCATCAGGAGCCGCACGATCCGAACACGTGTTCGGACTGTCATGGGCGAGCGAGAACTCGTCATGCAGCCGAGATGGCGCGCAAACACCTGGTCTTCTCCCATGAAGCTCACTCCGAAGCCGGCGCCGGGGATTGCGTGCGTTGCCACGTCGATGTGAAACACGAGGACACGGCCCTTCGACCCAGTATGGCCACCTGCTTCAGTTGTCACGAGCACGCGGGACAGTGGGACGTGCGCGATTGTGACAGCTGCCATGTCGAGCTCGCTTCCGAGGGAGTCCCACCGAAGAGCCACGTGGTGCACGACGGGGACTTTCTGCGCGAGCACGGCCTGCAGGCCGCCGCCCAGGCGGACTTGTGCACAACCTGTCACACACAACGTCAATGCGCGGCCTGCCATGGGATCACCGTGCCAGCCATTCCGTCGAGGCTCGCCTTCGATTCGCCCATGCAGCAATCGATGCACCGCGCGAACTTCTTTTCGGTACACGACATGCAAGCGGCGGCTGATCCGGGCATGTGCGTCGTCTGCCACAGCGAGTTGTTCTGTGTCGACTGCCACACGCGTCAAGGAGTTGCGGGAGTCGACGCGGCGCGCGGCAACCCCCACCCGCCAGGCTGGTCGGGGCCGCCTGGGACCTCCAATGACCACGGCACAGCAGCAAGACTGGACCCGGTTGGATGCGCGAGCTGCCACGGGGGTGCGGGCGAGATGCTCTGCGTGGGTTGCCACCGGGTCGGTGGTCCAGGTGGGAATCCACATCCGGCCAACTTCACGAGTCGTTTGGACATCATCAACGACCTGCCGTGTCGCTTGTGTCACTTGGGTGGCCCATGAAACGCACCTTGATCTCGCTCTTGGTCGTCGCGGTGCTCGGATTCGTCGCCGGGTTCCTGACCAGGCAGTTCAGAAGCAACGTTCAAGAGATCAAGGCAACGCGAAATGCACCGCCGCCACGAACGGTGCCGGATAGTTGGCCTCACGTCCGTCTTTCACCGGGGCACTCCGCACACGTGATCAATCAAGATGTGGAATGCAACGAATGTCACGATCCGAATGAGCCCACTTTCGACGCTCCCGACACGGGGGTCTGCACACCGTGCCACGAGGAACAGGCGGCGCTCGCCCACGTCGATCTCGAGGGCAAGCCAATGGATTGCTACACGTGCCACGTCTTCAAGTCAGAGCCTGACGTCTTTGGAAGGTGGCACTGCACGCGATGCCATGGGCCCTTCGAAACGGAGGGCAATCCTGGGCTGGCGATCCATACATCGGTGCCCTGCGAAACGTGTCACAACCCCCACAAACCAACTTCAGAAACCGTTTTGCAATGCGACGAGTGCCACCAAAAGATGAGGGTTCAGCACGGGCGGCCTCAGTTGAGCGGCAGCTGTACGGACTGCCATGGGGGCCACAAGATTGCGTCCGATGCTGCGTCTTGCTTGGAGTGTCACGAATCACGCGAACCGATGGTTTCGCCGACAGCGACCTTTGCCGGTGGTCACGACTCGTGTGCGACCTGCCATCAAGCACACTCGTTCTCAGCGTCCAGCGCTTTGCGGTGCGCCACATGCCATGAGCACACCCAAGTCCTCGCACAAAACAAAGCGTCCGCGCATCGCGATTGCGCAAGCTGTCACAGACCGCATGCCGTACGAGCTGCGGCGGATGCCTCCTGCGCAGGCTGTCACTCGGACGTCTCCTCGACGCATCCCTCCGTCGGTGCGAAATCCGACTGCGTTTCCTGTCATGAACCTCACCCCAAACGCATCGCCCAGCTCGCGCACCGATGCACCGACTGTCACGACGAGGCGCACTCCGAAAGGGCATTCCACTCGCCCAGGACCGAATGCGCCGATTGCCACCAACCGCACGCCTTTGATTTGAGCGGTCTCGAAGAGCGGGCACTATGCGTTCGTTGTCATGCGACCCAGGTACGCCTAACTAGCCGAAATGAGGGCCATTCTAGCTGCGAGTCCTGTCATGGAGGGGCTGTACATCACTTGTCTGCTCCCCTCGCATGCGCGAGCTGTCACGAAGAGCAGTGGTCAAACAGCCCCGAAGGTCACCGCGAGTGCATGTCGTGCCACGAGCCGCACCGCGGAGCGGTCTCGGCGCAGACGACCTGCAGGGGCTGCCACCAAGTCGCCGAGTTACCAGGCTTGCACCGCATCCCCGACGACCCGCAGGGCGAAGGTCACAGCGATTGTACGGCGTGTCACAACGTCCACATCCCTCGGGCTCGCGCAGACCGCGCAGCGTGCATGGCCTGCCACGAAGACATCGCCACCCACGAACCCGACGCCAAGCGCTGCACCGGCTGCCACACGTTTATCAGTGGACGGTGACGGTCCGCTATTCCAAGGGGGGCAGCGTGCGGATCTTGATCGCCACGGCCAAGGTTAGAAGCAGAAGTAGCAGCGTGCTAATCGCGAGCCCGCGGCGGCGGTTCTCGAAACCTCGGAGCGCCGCGTATCCCGCTGTCAAAGCAGCTGCTTGATTTTCTGCGATGTCCATGACTTTTTCTTCCATCACGGACTTCGAGAACGAGTGAATCAAGGTGCGCGCCTGGAGGAGACCCTGTCGGGCTGCCTGCGCGTAGTCCTCTCCTTCGGTCACATCCATGCCCTTCACTTCGGCTTTCGCGAGCAACTGCTCGATTTCTTCGAATGATTGCCGAATCGAACCGAGCGTATCGGCGTAGTAGAGCGCAAGATCCGATCCCTCGTCCCCCTCTTCGTGGCACTTCCGACAAATGGCGCCAGGCTCGTCGCCTACCCATTCGTCGGACACATGCGTGATGAGGTGTTTGCCATGGCAAGCAACGCAGTCGGCGAGCGACTTCTCCTTAAAAGCCGGGGCTAGCGGGCTCCCGAGAAAGAGCTCTGCATTGTAACTATGACAGGTTCCGCAGATGTTGGTGATCGCGTCCAGCGATGGCGGCGCAGCCCCGTGGTTGCCGTGGCAGTCGTTGCACGCCGGGGCCCCGCGCACGTCGTTCTTCTCGAGAAGCGCCTTCCCGTGCACGCTCTGCACATACTCGTCATATTGATTCGTCTCGATGTCGAAGTCGCTCATGTAGTCAGCATCGGCGTGACACCGACCGCACGTCGTGGGAACGTTGACTGCGTAAACCGGCGACTTGGCATCGTTGACTTCGCGCACTCCATGTGCGCCGTGGCAGCTCGCGCATTGAGCCACTCGTGTCTCGCCCTTGGCTAGGAGCTTTCCGTGCACACTAGTCCGGTATTTTTGGAGCTGATCGACAGGCAAGAGCGGCTTGCGAACCTTCATGTACTCGACGTCGCTGTGGCAGCCGCCACACGACAGAATGATCTCGCGAGCAGAAAGTTTCCCCTGGTAACCGGATTCCGGGCGTTTGGCGAGATCGCTATCGTCCTCCGTAGCATCTCCGCCGTGACACGCATCGCATGTAACCCCGGCGCGCGCGTGAACATCGTCCTGCCACAGCTCGCTGACCCCGTCTTCGGTCGTGAGGTGACACTCCAAGCACTTTCCTCCCGGGAGATCATCGGCCCTGGCTCTGGAGGTCAGTGCCACACACACCAAGATGAGAGCTGGTCCGAAGACCTTCATCACGCGACGTGCCCCAGATAGGTCATGATCGTGAGGAACGCGATGACCACGACACCGGCGACCATGACGATGGTTGTGATTCGGCGACTCCGCCCACGGTCGATCCATGGAACCAAGCACCACAGAAGGGCCCCAAACGAAATGAGCAGCAGCCCGAGCTCTTCTCCTTCGAGCGGACCTACGTGGGGAGGCATGTACTTGAGAAACTCGAAGGTGGCGAGGAAGTACCACTCCGGCTTGATTCCCGCAGGAGCCGGAGCGAACGGATCGGCCTCGATGCCCAGCTCCGCAGGGAAGAAGACCGCCAGCACAGCCAAGATGTTGAGCGTGATCAACCACAACAAGAGCTCACGCATGAAGAAGTGTGGGAAGAACGGCATCGTCTTCCGCTGCTCTGGATGCGTTTTCCATGCGTCGGGCTCGTGGATCCCTTGCAGTTGGATGAAGAAGAGATGGACGACGATGAAAGTGGTCAGCAACGCCGGGAAAAGCGCGACGTGAAGTGCGAAGAAACGCGGAAGCGTCGACCCGGTCACCTCCTCGCCACCTCGCAGGACATGCATGATGGGATCCCCGACGTACGGGATGACACCGATGATGTTGGTGCCCACCTTCGTGGCGAAGAAGGCGAGCTCGTTCCACGGCAAGAGGTAGCCGCTAAATCCGAAGCCGAACAGAAGCCCGAGGAGCGCTATTCCCGAGAGCCAGGTGAGCTCACGCGGTTTGCGATAGGCACGCATGAAAAAGACACTGAACATGTGGATGAACGCCGAAAGGATCATCAGGTTCGCTGCCCAGGCGTGGACCGAGCGAATGAGCCACCCAAACGGCACCTTGGCGGAAATGAATCGGACGCTTTCAAACGCGGTATCGGAGCTCCCCTTGTAATAGAACATCAGGAGGATTCCGGTTCCTACCTGAATGAGAAACAGGAAGAGGGTGATTCCCCCGAAGTAGTACCAAAACGCGCCGGGGCCGATCGGAACGGTCTTGTGCTTCGCCCATTCGACAAACTGCGAGACGGGATAGCGGTCCCCAAGCCAGGTCCGCACCCTGGATTCACGATTTTCGGGTGACGTAGACATCGTCCCCCTTAACGTGCACCTCTAAGGCGTCCAACGGCCTTGGTGGTGGACCCGCCACATTGGTCCCGTTGAGGTCGTAGAACCCGTCGTGGCAAGCGCACCAAATCCGCTCTTTGTCGGAGCGGTACTGCACGACGCAGTCGAGGTGCGTGCACTTGGCGAGGAACGCTCCGAAGCTGCCATCCGGGCGACGCACGATGAGCGCCGGCTTGCGGCCGAACTTGAAGTTCTGTCCCGAGTTCGGCGCCATCTCGCTGAGCGTCGTCGCCTTTACCGTTGAGACCGAAGCTTCCTGCTCCGGCGGTGGGCTGAGAAAACGAAGCACCGGATAGATGACCGACCCCATCCAGGCGAACGTGCTGCCGCCGAGAAACCAGTTCAAAACTCGCCGTCGATCAAACAAGCGCGTCATCGACCTTCACCGATCACCAACCCAACGAGAGCCTATCGGGGCGCCGACAGATTCGCAATCTTCGTCAGGAAGAGGCCGGGTAGAAGCTAGTGCCGCGCATTCTTTGCGTGACTCCCAAATGGCGCTGGGCTCAATCGAAATACAGTACCGCATCCCGCCCGCGCTCTTCGATGAGCCTTGCCACGTAAGAAAGCAAGATGGCGCGCCGCTCCATCAGCCCGTTGATTTGATTGTGTGTGAGCAGGGGCCTCGGCGAGGCGCCGAGCTCGGCACGCAAATCGCTCTCTTCCAGCGCGAGCAGGTGTTTCACAGCGCTTCGCGAGAACCGTTCGGTTAGCTTCAAACTTTCCAGAAGGAAATCGGAATGGGATGCGTCGCTCGGTGCAGTGGGAAAGGCCTGGTCGTTATCCAGTAACACCAGCCTTCCAGCACCGGGGATCACTTTCATGTTGCTTCCGCTGAACCGGTCCCGGTTTCCAATCAGATAATCGAAGACCACCATGTTGGACAAGTCACGGGCTAAGGCTAGACGCTCTTTGGGTATCTCCATGTTCCCCCGAAGCCACGCACGCCACCGCGTTTGTTCTCGCTCCAGGCGCAACGAACGCAATCCGAACACCCAGACGCTCGCAGCGCCCTCTGCGATGCCGCCCTCCAGCCAGCGAACTTCGCCCTGAAGCGCGCGCCACCTTTGGCTGTAGTCGGGATGCATGCGCGCGTCGATCTTGTCGCGTGCGACCCGCCGAAGGGCGGCCGGCGGAACGTTGTCGAGCCCAAGCAGCGAGGCGACCCTGTACGCCGCAACCTCGGCGAGGTGCACTCTTGGGAAGCTGTTGCTCGCGACCTTGTAGGCTGCTGTTGCCGGACTCTCTAAACGCATGCGAAAGACCACCGACGTGTGACCCACAGGTTTGAACTGCCGCGGCTCCGCAGTCAGTAGCTCATGGACGAGCTCCGAATCGCTCAACTCGGACGCAAAGAATGAAGAGCTCGACTCCGACAGTGCGAAGGAAGGCACAAGGACCCCCGCGCTCAGCACGAAGACCGCCAGGTTTAGGGCCGGCAGCTTAGTGAACGCAATCCCTACCCCAGTCCCGCCAATCGTAGACCGTTGAAGCTCCGCTCGGTTCCATAGGGCGGGTCATTGAGAATGATGAGCGTGTTAGTCACGGTGAGCCTAAGGACCGCATCTCTCCCGGTCACGCGAGGGCGGTCCGAGGGACGCGCCCTCGCCATCAGTCAGGAGGCTACTGATGCAGGCGGCGTGCCAGCGTGCTTCGCGGACTTAGCACGTGATTCCCACAAACAATGGGCGCAGTTTCTTCGTTTAGCAGTTCTGCACGCAACGAGTGCGGATTCGCAAGTCAATTCGGGACCAGTGCGATCGCGATCCGTCTGGCTGGAAAAAAAGGGCCTAAGCCGGCATGGCGTGGCGGGCGCGATCGCGGGACTCACGCAGCGTACCCACGTACGGTTCGCGCGTGCCCATAACGAAATCGAACCAAGGTCGCGTGACACACCAGTTGGCTTCCTGATTCGGTCCCATGTGGTGGTCGTAGTGCCAAGACAGATGCTCTCGTGCCCAATTGGGATCGAGGTGTCCGCGTTTGTGTACGCGATGGTAGCGGATCGCGCTGTACCAGACGGCGGCGGTGAAGAAAGGCGCAATGGGCAAGAGTGGCAGATGAGCGGCGGCAAGCATGGTGAGACCCAACGCCTCTTTGCCTTGGGCATGCCAGCCCCAAACGGAGCGCTCGTAGTGAGGATCCCGAAAACCATGACGACGTGAAAGCCGGTGGTGGTCGTGCCAATGAAAGCTCCAAAGGCTTTGCTTGTTGCGACCCCGTCCATGCAGCACGTAGCGATGAATGATCCATTCGCTCGCATTCGAGTAGAGAAGGCCTAGTGGGAATCCGATCACGTGGTCGCCTCGGGAAGACCGCGACTATCCAGTCACGTCATTAACAAGATGACCGATCGGACGCCAATCTGCAAAGAGGCCTACGGTTCACGCTAGAGTAGAGGCGATGACGCGGGGTGTGATCCGTGGGCCACAGTAAGATCGATCCTGGCCGGGACCGGCAAGTTCGTCGGGTCATCGTCATAGAGGGGCTCGCAAACGTCGCGGTGCTGGTCCTGAAGCTCGTCGTTGGTGTTTCGACGGGCTCGCTCGCTGTTCTCGGTGACGCCCTTCATTCGCTGGCCGACGCGGCCAACAACGCGGTGGCGTGGTTCGTCGTCCGGATCTCGACGCAACCGCCGGACTACCATCATCCATACGGCCACCGGAAGTTCGAAACCTTGGCCGTCTTCGTGCTCGCCACGCTTCTCACGGTGCTGGGTGTTGAGCTCGCCCTGGGCGCGCTGCGTCGGGAGGCTCAACCGACCGCCGGCGACCCCTGGACGTTGCCCCTGATGCTGTGTGTTCTCGTCATCAACGTGGCGCTCGCATCGTGGGAGGGCGTATGGGCTCGCCGGCTGAGCTCCGACATCTTGAGCGCGGACGTGCGTCACACGTTTGCCGATGTGCTGACGACCATCGTCGTGATCGTCGGTTGGCAAGTTTCGGCGCTTGGCTATCCATGGCTCGATAGCATTTGTGCGTTGGCCGTCGCAGCGCTCGTCCTCGGGCTTGCCTTTGGGCTCTTCCGGCGGGCCGTGCCCGTGCTGGTCGATCGCATCGCTGTAGAACCGGAGATCATTGCCGATATCGCACGCGCGGTTCCGGGTGTTCGAGGAGTGGATAGTGTTCGATCGCGTTCGACGGGCAGCTCCACTACCGTCGACATGGTCGTCACCGTCGACTCGCGCTTGAACACTGCGGAAGCCCACGCC
>CAXMND010000169.1:0-9348 GCA_964194675.1 uncultured Coxiellaceae bacterium
CCACCGCGGAGCTCATGTGATAGATCGATTTGGTCTGGCTCGCGGTCGCAAAGAACTCAGCCGCGGGGCTGGTCCCCTCGCTGGACGAAACCGTATCTTGGACGAATCGATCGAGCACCCTCGAGAAGAAGAATCCGATACCCCAACGCAAGTCCGGTCGTGGTGAGGCGACGAACGTGAGGGCGCGCGGAATGGCCTGAATGGCAGAGAACTCTCCGGCGCTCTGTTCTCCGGTTTCGAGACTGAGCGTGCCCGGCGCGCTGACGATGCTGTACGAGAGCACCGCACCTGTCAGATCAACTGACCGGCTATCGAGCCGCGCAACCCCCGCAGGGTTGAACCACATCGCCCCGCCGGTGTGCACGTTCGCAACGACGGCCCCTCCCGTGAGCGCAACATCGCTTCCCGCGATCACGTCCTCGCTGTTCTGCGCCTCGGCGAGGCTCGAAATCAGCAGGGGCGCAAGCAATGCGATCCAGGATCGACCCAGCATCGCGCGGATAGTAGCCTCAAAACCTCGTGCACGAGCGCAAAAGAGCGTGCCTATTGGTTTTCCTTGAACCAGATGGCCGCTTCTCTCAGCGACTCATCCATGGGTCGGGGTTGCCACCCGAGCTCGTTTCTCGCTTTGCTATTGTCGTAGTCGCCCATGATGCGCTGCAACACGATGCTACTCATGGACGCGACGGTGTCCTTGCCTAGAAGGTGCATGCATTTTTCGATGATCCATGTGCTTCCGGTGATGGCCCACATCGGCATTTCGAACCGTGGCGGTTCGACGTCAGCAAATGCCGCAGCCTTGGAGGTGGCCTCTGCCATGTCTATCATCCTGTTCGCGATGATATAGCGCTGTCCCGCTTTTCCTTGGTGCTCGGCCAACAGCAGAGCATCGGCCGCGTCCTTGATGCCCACCACGCTCATCTTGGCGTTCCAGTAAACGGGCATTCGTCGTTCGACGGTAAGCTTCACGAGCTTACCTTGCGGGGTGGGTTGATGGTCGTGGCCGCCGAACGTGGTCGCCACGTTGCACACGATCCCCGGCAGACCCTTGCGACAGAGGTCCAGCAGTTGCCTTTCGGCCTCGACTCGGGTTTTCACGTAGGGCGGCGCCTGGGCCTCCCAATTGAACTCATCGGCCTCCGACGAGATGCCCGTGGGATTCAGGCCAATCGTCACGATGGAGCTGGTAAAGACGAATCGGCCGATACCCATCTCGAGCGCCACCTCCATGACCAAGCGGGAGCCCTCCACATTGGTTCGGTAGAGTGGGGTGCTGTCGCGGAGCCAGGAGCGCGTGTCCACGATGCAATAGAACACGCTGCTGCAGCCGGTCATGGCCTTGCGCGACGTGTCCTTGTCAAACACGTCTCCGATCTGGCGCTCCAGGTCGAGGTGATCCGTCATCGCGGTGTTGCTCGAAGGGCGCGTGAGGATGCGCACGGGTCGTCCGGCCGCCACGAGCGCCTTGACCACGTGGCTCCCCAAGAAACCGCTGGCGCCCAGTACTAACGCTTTATCGTCTGCCATGGAGGATCCCCTGACTGTTTGGCTTCAAGCGGGGGGTTCGAGGACCACGATCGGGATCACTCGTTCCGTCCAAGTCTCATAGCTAGCGATGTCCGGGTAGTGTGCGACCAGCCTCGGCCACAGGCGCTCTCGCTCCTCAGGCGAGGCGGTGCGCGCTTTCATTTTCATCTTGCGGCGCTTGATCTGGATTTCGACGTCCGGGTTCGCTCGGATGTTCTTGTACCAAAGAGGATCTTTCGGAAGCCCGGCCTGCGAAGCGACGATGACGATGTTGTCGTCTTCTTCGATGAACAGGAGCGGCGCGGTTCGCGGTTGTCCGCTCTTGCGTCCGATTGTGGTCAGCAGGAGCACCGGGACGCCCCAGGGAAACGCGCTTCCCACTCGCCACTTCGAACCCAGCAACCCACCGGTCCAGCGGTACAGGGCGACGTTCACCTTGGACATGGTTCTGATGATCTTGACGACGAAAGGTTTATCGAGACCCTCGGGCTTGTTCTTGGTTTTCATGGTGTCGGAGGTCATTGGGTGCCTTCCTCGGGTCGGGTTTTGTTCGCCCGTTGTAGGATTGTGAGCCAGATCCTGTCGGCGGTGCGCAGAGGCAACCTCTCGAGGGACGAGCGTATCCGATCTGGTTTCACCGAGTAGACAGGCTTGGGTCGCCGTGCCGTCAGCGCGATTTCGACCACCTGAGCTAGAATGTCGGGGTCGTGAGCGGAGTTGACGGTCTTGCCAGCCAGCTTTTTGAGCTTGCTGATGACCCTTGCGAAGTTCGTCGTCTCGCTCTCGGCCTGGTCGAAAGCGCGTTCGATCCCCTCGACCATGTCGGTCTTGAAGGGCCCGGGCTGAATCTTGATCACCTTTACGCCCAGTAGCGCCAACTCGCGGCGGAGCGCATCGGAATATGCCTCGATGGCGTGTTTGCTCATCGCGTACGGTCCGTTGAACGGTGCGGCGCTTTGCCATCCGGTTTCCGAGCTCACGTTCACGATTCGGCCCTTGCAGGCCTCTACGAGCGGGAAGAACTTCTTGTTGACCCGATACGTCCCCATCACGTTGATGTCGAGAATCCTTGCCAAACGTTCTTCGGGGATGTCAGTCAACGAGCCGACGCCCATGACCCCCGCGAAGTTCACGATCCCATCCAAGTGATCGCTGTGGCTGGACACCGCGTCAAATGCGCTCCGGATGCTCTCCTGGTTCGTCACGTCCATCAGCACCGGCACCACATCGGGATCGTGCGTCGACGCTCTCAACATGTCTTCGTTGATGTCGGCTGCGAACACGGTCCACCCGTCCATGACCAGCCGCTCGACGACCGCATGGCCAAGACCCCCACCAGCGCCAGTAATCAATGCTGTTCTTTTAGTCATGCACTCCCCGTCGCTTCAACAGTGAGCCGATGCAAGGGGACACGCTAGCGCCCGAAAACCCGCATGTTTCCGGCCTGTTACGAGGCACACCGCGAGAACCCAAAATCCCGAGGTTCACGGTATGCGACGACAAACGCCGCGAGACTAGAGGGAAGCTGGGTTTGCGCGGTGTGCACCGTAAGTGCCTGAAAACAGGGCGTTCGTAGGGGGGCAGCGTGTCCCCTAATTTACGCCCCTAATTTACGCCGCGTGTTTGGTTGCCCCAGTACTGCTTTCGGAGCGCTTTCTTGTCGGGCTTGCCCAAGGGCGAAAGTGGAATCGACGTCACGAAGTCGATCGACTTGGGTGACTGCACCGAGCCCTTTGCTTCTTTGACGGCCGCCTGGAGCTCTGCGGCAAGGGCGTCGCTCGCTTCGTGGTCCGGCCGCAAGATGACGACGGCCTTCACGGCCTCCCCCCAACGCTCGTCGGGCACACCAACGACGGCGACTTGTGCGACAGCGGGGTGCGCGGAGATCACATCTTCAATCTCGCGTGGGAACACGTTGAACCCACCGGTGACGATCATGTCTTTCTTGCGATCGACGATGTAGAGGTAGCCCTCGTCATCGTACCGGCCTACGTCACCGGTGTGGAGCCAGCCCCCCGCGAACGCCTCGGCGGTCTGATCGGGCAGGCCGTTGTACCCGTGCATGACGAAAGGCGCGCGGACGCAGATTTCGCCCGCTTCGCCCTCGGGCACCGGCTCGTTGTCCGGGTCGAGAAGGGCGATGTGCACCCAGGGGCTCGGCCTTCCGCAGGATGCAAACCGCTCGGGCTTCGAGAGATCGTGCTCCTTCTTCTTCAAGTGCGTGATCGCCATAGGCGCTTCGGACTGGCCAAAGCATTGGAAGAAGATCTGACCCCATTTTTCGACGCCTTCCTTCAGCCGTGACGGGCTCATCGGCGAGGCGCCGTAGAACAGGGTCTCCAAGCTCGAAAGGTCCGCCGTCGTTGCGCGTGGATGGTCGAGGAGCGGATAGATCATGACGGGAACCAGGAAGGTCGAAGTGATCTTGTGCTTCTCGATAGCGTCGAAGAAGAGATCCGGTGTGAAGCCCTGCAACGCCACGAACGCCCCACCACGTTGGAGCGTCGGCACGACGAAGGCTGCGGCGGCATGCGATAGAGGCGTCGCGATCAAGAACCGCATCTCCTCCGGCCATTCCCACTCGGCCATCTGCACCATCGTCATGTACGCGGCCGAGCGGTAGGGTTGACGCACACCCTTCGGCCGGCCGGTCGTGCCGCCGGTGTAGATGATGGTGTTGAGGTCCTCAGGCCCGATGTCGGGCGCAACCAAGGGCTTCGGGTCGAAGGTTGCCGCAAGCGCGTTCAGATCTTCGCCGACTTGGCTGGGTCCGAAGGCGAGAAGGTGTTTCAGCCCTGAAACGCGCTCCTCGAGCTCCGCCGCCCGTGGTTCGAAGACCGTTGGGTCGTAGACCAGGGTTTCGATCTGCGCATCCTCGAGCACGTACGCCTGGTCGTCCGCCGACCCAAGCGGGTGGAGCGGGGTGTTGCACGATCCAACCAGCATGTTTGCGCAGAGGTTGTACAGCACTTCCGGACGGTTCGCCGACAGGACCGCCGTGCGCGACCCTTTCTCGATCCCCTTCGATTCGAGCGCTTGCGCAAAACGGCTCGCGTGTGCGCGAAGCTCCGCGTACGTGATCGTCTCATCCCCGAGAAACAAGAAGGGCTGGTCGTCGTAGCGCTTGAGCCCATCGATGACCAGATGGGGCAGCAGGGGCATGTCGAAAAGTCGTTCGTTCGTCATAGCGAGGTCCTCATCGATCAGGTGCCTTGAAAGACCGGCTTTCGCTTCTCCATGAACGCCGTAGGTCCTTCGATGGCGTCCTTGGTCTTGAAGACAGGTTGGCCGATCTCGAGTGAGCGCGCGAGTGCTTCCTTGGCCGGCATGCCGTCGTTCTCGATCAGGGACTGCTTGACCGCTTGCACAGCAATGGGTCCATTTGCAGCGACCTGCTCCCCGATCTCGATCGCTTTGGCAAGCGCTTGCCCATCAGGCACGACGTGACCGATGAGCCCGTAGTGCAACGCTTCTGCGGCGGTCAAACGGCGCCCGGCGAGCAACATCTCCGCCGCAATAGTGTAAGGGATCTGCCTCCGAAGTCGCACGCTCGAACCGCCCAACGGGAACAAGCCGAGCTGCACTTCGGTCACCCCAAACACTGCGCTTTCGCCCGCCACGCGAATGTCGGTTCCTTGAAGGACCTCGGTGCCGCCAGCCAGCGCGTACCCTTCGACCGCGGCAATCAAGGGCTTCTTGGTGAGATGGTGGCGCAAGAGCCCCTTCCAATGGAGGTCCGGGCTATCCTTCATCCGGTTCAGCCATTGGTCTCCGGCGTCCCACTTGCCGGACTTCATCGAGCCGAGGTCGCTACCCGTGCAGAAGACACCTCCCGCACCAGTGAGGATGATCGCGCGGACGTCATCGTCGGAGTCTGCTTCGTCCCACGCATCGGCCATGCGAACGAGCATCTCGATGCTGAAAGCGTTCTTCTTCTGGGGTCGGTTGAAGGTGCAAATCGCGAGATGGCCGCGTTTTTCGTAGAGGAAATGAGGCTCTGTCATGTCGCTTCTCCGTGCTTGGCCTCCAGTTGTGCTCCGCCTCCCGCGCGCTAGGGCGGGAACCGTCTCAGGAGGAATTCCTTGACCGTTTCGGTGAAGGTGTCGTTCTGATCGCCCGCCACCATGTGGTGTGCATCCGCGAGGTCGACGTATTCGGCATGCGGGACGAGATCGAGGAACTCCTTCGCGGTATCGACCGACACCAGATCGCTCAACCGACCCCGGATCAGAAGCGTCGGAATGTTGAGGCGATGCAACGCAGCCAGCCGCTCGCTAAGGACGAACCCGTCCTCCTTGCTGTGCTTCGCAGGGTCCCACGCAGTCAGCACCTTCGGGTCCCAGTGCCACCGATAGCGCCCCTCTTCGTCGCGTCGGAGGTTCTTTGCGAGCCCCGCCAGGTTCTTCGGGCGCTTGCGGTGCGGAATGTAGCTCGCGATCGCGTCGGCTGCTTCCTCGAGCGAGTCAAAACCGTCGGCACCATCCTTCATGAACCCGATGATCCGTTCGACGCCGCTCCGTTCCATGCGCGGCGTGATGTCGACGAGGATCAATCCCTTTGCGATCGATCCACCGGCGTTGGTTTCCGCGAGCAGGGCGGTCATCCCGCCGAGTGAGGCGCCGACCAAGACAGGCTTTCGATCGAGTTGATCGAGTACACCTCGCAGGTCTCGGACGAAGTAATCGACGTGGTACTCGCCCTCATCGGACCAACTGCTGTCACCATGACCGCGATGATCCATCGAGATCGCATAGAAGCCCGCGCGTCCAAGCTCCCCGGCTGTCCCTCCCCAGGCATGGCGGGTCTGCCCGCCACCATGAAGGAACAGCACAGGCTGCGCCGAGGGGTCTCCGTATCTATCGGCCGCGATCGAGATTCCGTGAGGGAGCTCGAAGCGCACCGAGGGTTCAGGGGGAGCAAACGAAGTCATGGTTTGATCGAAAGGCGAGTCTTTTCAGCTCGGTGCCGTAGACCATACGCCCCGTTCCGTCGAGGTACTCCGCGGCGCACGCCAATTTACTCACTGTTTACCTACATTGACCGCCAGAGCTGAGAAGGCTATCCCCGAATCATCCATCCATCCCCGTTCGTGGAGTTGGAGGAGGCGACTAGTGCCCCGCCCGCCCGCATTTGCTTACGCAACGCTAGTCCTATCATTGACCGCCTGTAGCGGTAGTCAGTCTTCCGGAATTAATTGTGAAGATATTGATGGCACCTTCGCCCTCGTTCAGCAGGTTTTCGAAACCCGGGGCTGCACTGCGTCGACCTGCCATGGAGCGGAGGGATCCGATGTCGCAGGCGGTTTGGATCTGCGTCCCGACGCCGCCTATCAAAATCTGGTCAATATAGTAGCAAGCTCCGCCGAGCTGCCGCGGGTGTTTCCCGCGGACGAAGAGCTCAGCGTCCTTTACCTCAAGGTTGCGGCGAAGACCCTCGGAACGGACATCGCCGTGCTTGGCATCTCGGGTGCCCCGATGCCCTCGAGTGCAGACGAACTCACCGAGGATGAGGTGGAGCTGATTCGCGTTTGGATTCGCGCTGGCGCACCGAAGACCGGGGTCGTCGATGGAACGCCGAAAGCCCTTAGTTGCGAAGATCTCGGCGAGGTTCAGCCGAACAAGATTCCGCCGCCTCCGGCACCCGATGCGGACAAGGGCATCCAGTTCTTTTCTGGCGGTTGGTCGCTTCCGGCAGAGTCCGAAAACGAAGTGTGTTTCGTCACCTACCACGACTATAGCGACCGCGTTCCCGACAGAGTGAAGCTCCCATGCCCCGACGCCTTCGGCGGGCCGAGTCGAGAGTGCTTCGCGTACGAGTCTATACTCCTCGCGCAGGATCCGCAGTCACACCACAGCATCGTCGAGTCGTACATCCCAGCTCCTGGCAATGACCACGAGTGGGACCCGAAAAATGAAGTCTGGAAGAACTGGCAGTGTTTGAACGGTCCCAAAGACGGGCAGGCTTGTGACCCGACGGATGCTGGCGAGTGCGGTGAGCTGAGTGTTTGCGCAACGGCGCCCACCACCTCGCTCGGCTGCACGGTTTACCCGAACGGCCCCGAGGACCTCGGATCGCTCTTGGGCTTTTTTGGACAGGAGAGCACGCGTCAGAACATCGCCGTCGCTCAGGAGGCGACCTTCCTCGAGGGCTACCCCGAGGGGGTGTACGGCGTGATGCCCGTCAAGGGTTTCACGATTTGGAACAGCCACGCCTTCAACCTCACGCAGTTCGACACGACCGTCGTGCAGTACATCAACTTCCTGTACATCGATCCGGAGGATCGGCAGTACCGGCGGGAGGACCTCACGATTCTCAACGACATCTTCGCGATGGGCACGGTTGACCCGTTCACTACCAAGGAGGCCTGCGCCTCGTTTACGATGCCGGTCGGCTCACGCCTTCTGACGCTTTCGTCTCACACACACCAACGCGGCCGGGACTTCCGAATCTGGTACCCGCCGAACGATCAGTGCATGGGCGGTGGCTTCCTCGGTGGACCGATCACGGGCTGCGACGTTCCGGAGAGGGAGCCCGACTACCGAAGCTTCTTCTACCAAGACCCGCTGTATCAGCGCTTCGACGACAGCAACAACCTCGAGATCCTCGACAGCCCGGACGTCCGGGACCGCACCTTCCGTTATTGTGCGATTTGGGACAACGGTGCGACCGACCCGGCGAAGGTTAGGCGTCATTCGGAGCGTCCCGACGCCGTCACTTGTGCCTTCGGAGAGTTCGCACCGCAGTTTGTCGGGCCTTGCGGCTGCAAGCCGGAGTTCCGGGCCTGCCTTGGCGGTCCCGATCAGGGGGTGATCTGCGGCGAAGACGACAGTGTCTGCGGCGAAGGTGGCTTGTGTGACGCCTGCCCGGTTTGGGGCGGCGTCACCACCGAGGAAGAGATGTTTGGCGTCCTCGGCGCTTTCTACATAGCCGATTAGAAGGGGATAATCCCGTTCTTCGGGGGTTAATTCAAAGCCTCCCGGACCAGCGATTCCCAGTCAATAAGGGGACGATCCCCTTTATCGGAAAACGGCTTGACCATTTTGGGGGGAGCCGCTAAAGAAGGCGTCCCTTTGCGGAGGAAGTTGGGACGGGAACCCACAAAACGAAGTAGTTTTCAGGGCTTAGGCTCAAACAGGCTTCGAAAACGGTTCCCGGAAACGGCTCTCTGACGCTCTTTGACAGATTGCGAGATTCACACGGGGCACTAGCTCAGGTGGTTAGAGCGCACCCCTGATAAGGGTGAGGTCGCTAGTTCGAGTCTAGCGTGCCCCACCAGCTTGTCTTTTTGCGCCAGCTCCGGCTTACCTCCTCGACCCTCCGCTGCGAGCTACGGGTGTAGCTCTCACTCCGGGCCTGCGGGGGCGCTCGGACCTGACACAAAAATCCTGCGCTGGTGTCAGAACAGGAAGGCGTTCGGGCAAGACAAGAGTCCTTTATAAGGGACGAAATCCGGGGGCTGTAGCTCAGTTGGGAGAGCGCCGGCTTTGCAAGCCGGAAGTCGTCGGTTCGAGCCCGATCAGCTCCACTAAGCCACTTGCCAAAAACACCTTGAAGACACAACCTTCTTGATCCTTCCGGTCGGCCGCGCCAATCCGGCGCCATCGACCCGAGTGATCAAGCTCAGCGCTCGATTCTCGCAGCTCTTTGACAACTGAATACGTAGAAAATTCTCTTTCTAGCCGCGACTGTGACCAGGCTCTTCTTTCGAATCCTGGTCTCGAGTTGCGAGAGTGCTGCGCCATAACCTTTCCGTCATGGCAAAGCACTTAGGTGGTCGCCCGAATATCGCGTTCGGTAGCACACCAACTTTGCGTGAAGAGA
>CAXMND010000170.1:0-8768 GCA_964194675.1 uncultured Coxiellaceae bacterium
GGTCGGCGGTCGTGAACCTGGTCGCTGAAGGCGCTTGGGTGCGCGCACTTTCAGCGATGGAGCCGGTTCATACATGCTCGGCGCAGGAATCGGCACGCGCGGATTGACCCGCTTTAGCCACTGATGAAGGGTCACTGGTCCCCAGTTGGGCCAGCGTTTTCGGGCCCGAATCACCAGGTCCACGAGCTCTTGGTCGGTGGCCCAAGGGTGATTGTGCGGCATCCGTGACAGGTCCGTGAGCGCATGGGCGCAGCAACCGAGCTGCTGATAACGGTGCACCCATTTGTATCCGGTCTGTCGACTGATTCCGTATTTGCGGCACAAGGCGACCATCGACAGGTCGCCTCGCTCCCACTCATCGATAAAGCGTACTCGCTCTTTCACTGCACACGTTTCTTTCCACGGCATGGGCTCCGTTATGCCTGTCAACCATGTAGTGAGTCAGTGTCAGCCCCTTAGTGAGTCTGAACTGTCAGTCATCTAACGGGTACATACACACGGTTCTTGGGAGATTTCCCTTGACTTAGATCAATATCTGCGGTATTCAGGTTCATGGATGAACGCGCTCCACTGCAACGCCTTCCCAAGCGACGTCTAAGACGACGAAAAATGGAGGCGCAGCTTCACCTCGACCGGTTGCGGCACGGGGGGCGGCGCGAGGGCGCGGGTCGGCCCAAGAGCAGTACGCGTGTTGGTCATGATACGCGGTCGGCGCTACCGCACTATGTGCCGGTGCATGTGACGCTTCGGGTCGATCGAAGGCTTCGGCTTCGGAGTGCGCGGCTCTATCGGGCCGTCGTCCGCTCGATCGGGCGGGCGCAGGGCCGGTTCGGGATGCGGGTGCTGCACTGGTCGGTCCAACACGGCCACATGCACCTGATCGTCGAGGCGACGCATCGGCGCTCGCTCTCGCGGGGAATGCAGGGGCTTTCGATTCGGATGAGCAAGGCGCTCAATAAGGCGCTTGAGCGTCGGCGGGGCACCGTTTTTACCGATCGGTACCACGCCGAACCGCTCCGGACGCCACGGCAGGTTCGAAACGCGATGGCCTATGTGCTCAACAACCGCCGACGCCATCTTCGAAAGCTCGGTCGGGCGCAGCCGGTTCCAACCTGGGTCGATCCGTTTGGCTCGGGTGGACCGGTGGGCCACGTCTTTCGGGCGACCGGCCCGCCGCCCTGTGCGGAGCCCCGTACTTGGCTCGCGAGCACGGGCTGGAAGCGCTACGGGCTCGTGCGAACCGATGAGGTGCCGGGAGGCTGACCCGCAGGAACCAGGTGTCCGCGCACGCCGACCGAAGGTCCTTCTCTCTCTTCCGGGGCTTCGCCTGCTGGCCGAGAGGCTTTCCCTCCTTCCTCCTCTCTTAAGCTTCGACCACCGACGCGAACCAAGTCGTGACCACGTGGCTACGGCTGGTCGGCTGCTCTACACTCTCCGAGAGAGAACCATGCCAGAAGTCACGCTCTATAGACCCTCGATGGCGAAGTTAATGTTCGCTGCGCTCGGCTTCTCACTGATGCCGCTGGTGTTACCGGGTAGGTCGTGGACCCAGGTCGCGGCATGCTTCGCCCTTTATGTGCAGGGACGATCGGCAGCAAGCAGGGTGATGAAGCTATCTCTGTCTCCTGGCTCTCGAAGACAGCGCGCACGCAGCTCATGGAGAGCTTAGAGCAAAGGTTGCGCGGCCGGCAGGGACCCGATTCAGGCTAACACTAGGCGTCGCAAGGTGTGACGATCGATTCCTTCACACGTTCAAAGCTGACTCGACGCGTTGTTGGGCGTCCGCGTCTCCACGAGGTCGGTCTCAGTTGATCCGGTCCCTTATTCCGGAAGCGCCAGCGCGCGGTTCACGATTCGTGGCGTGAGGAAGATCAGGAGCTCGTTACGGTCTTCGCGGAAGCGACGGCGCTTGAAGAAGACGCCGAGGACTGGGATGTCGCCGAAGAACGGCACCTGGTCCACGTTACGACCGGTGTTGCGTGTGTAGATGCCGCCGATGACCGCCGTGTCGCCATCGTCGACGAGCAGCTGCGTTACCGCTTCACGCTCGAGAATCGTGGGGTCTCCGTTCGCGCCAACACGACCGAAGTCCGGCTCATTGCGGGTGATCTTCACGCTCATCGCGACGGATCCGTCGGCGGTCACGTGCGGCGTGACGTTCAGCTCGAGCTTCGCTTCCTGGAAGGCCGTATTGACACCCTGCGCGCTGACCTGTGAGAACGGAATCAACGTACCCTGTGAGATCGACGCTTCTTGGTTGTCCAATGTGAGTATCCGCGGCGAGCTGATGATCCGTACAGAGCCGGCAGCCTCCGCGGCACTCAACCGCACGTTCAGATTCACCGCTCCACTCAAGCTGCCCATCGTCAGGCCTAGTGCGCCACCCGCGCCGTTACCGGTGACCGCCGGCAGGTTCACCGCGAAGTTCGGGTTGGTGACGTTAGGATTGAACGGCGAGAGGCCGTTGGTCGGGGCGTTGTCGACGGGTACACCACCCGCAATGCCGAGGTCCGATGGGAAGCGCAGACCCGTCGGGTTACCCGTGGCGCTGCTCATCACGGCGGATCCACCCCATTGAATGCCGATGTCTCGCGAATACGTGCTGCTTGCTTCGACGATGCGCGACTCGATCAACACCTGCGGCGTCTGGGTATCGAGGTTGCGGACGAGGTCCTCGACGTTGTCGAGTTGTCCAACGATGTCTCGAACGATGAGCATGTTGGTTCGATCGTCGACCGACACGCTCCCACGCTCGGTCAGGAGCTCACGTACGCGCGGCTGCAGCTGCTGTGCATTCGCGTAGCTCACGGGGATGAGCCTCGTCTCGAGCGGCGCAAGCTGTTCTTGTTGCTTCTGTCGTGCGATGGCCGCTTCACGCTCTTGTTCGAGTTGGGCGAGGGGCGCCACTCGAATGAGGTTGCCCTGCCGGACCATTCCTAGGGACTTTGCCTGCAACACGACGTCGAGGGCTTGGTCCCACGGCACATCGCGCATGCGGATCGTGACGGTACCGCCGACGTTGTCCGCCGTAACGACATTCACGCCGCCCACCTCGGACAGGAGCCGAAGAATGTTGTGGATGTCGGCGTCCTTGAAGTCGAGGTCGATTCGGCGACCCGAATAACGTCGGCCGGACTTGCCCCCGACCTGCATCGGGAGCTTACTCAAGAAGCCCGCCACCTCCGGACCGTCCACTTCTGCCGCATAATCCTTCTCTCGGGCGATTGTCCGAGACGATGGGCGTCTTTCTTTGGCGGCTGGTGAGAACATCCAAACGATGCGGTCGCCAGAACGCACCGCCGTGCCTCCGTTACCCTCGGACCCGAAGACCTCGACCACCGCCCGGTCGCCCTTTTGCTTGAGCTCGACCGATGCGAAACTCGCGCCGCGCGGCGCCTCGAGACGACGCTTGACGTCGGAGCCGATTCGCGCACCGAGCACTTCGAGACGCGGCGGCGAACCATCCCGTGTCGACACGCGGAAGTCTAGGTCACCCTGAACCTTAATCACCACTCGGTCACGCCCGCCCCTCTTCTCGAGTTGCACGGATTCAATCCGAGCTTTGGTGGACTTGATTGGCCTGCTCTTGTGATCGGAACGCGTCTTACCCTCGCCCCGTCGGAGCTTGACGATGATTCGATCGTCGCCACCGCGCGCATGGTAAGTCGCTTGGCTGGTCAGGCTCAGTACGATGCGAGCGCCGCGCGCCGTCGTACTCGCAACGCTTCGCGCCACCAGCGAACTGCTTCCGCTCGTCTCGATGCCGCCCGGAGGCAACGAGGCCTTATCGACGTCGATGACGATGAGGCGACCCCCCTCCTCAGCGCGGACCGCGTATTGCGGATCACTAAAGGTACCCACGATCAAAACCTGCGCTTCGTCGCGTTCCCCGTTGATTTGAACTCGGTCGATTTTGGGTCCGGCCGCTTGAGCAAGATTGACCCAAGCGAAAGTTGCCGCTACGGCGAAAGCGAGACCCCAATGAATACGCATTCCTGACTCCTTGCCAGCTACGTTAATCATCGAACGGCGGCGACGACCGGGGCAAGAAATCGACCGGATTCTTTAGGGTGTCACGATCGGCGCTGTCACGCCGCCCTCGTGCAGCGGCATCACACGCGTTAGCGGCGGTTTGTCGGGCGAAGACGGGTCCTCCCGCGTCAAAACGACCGAGCCAGGACGGATCCTATCCACACGCCAGTTCAGTGTGACTGGCATTCCCTCTGAGCCACCGGTCTGAACGACCTCGGGACGACCGACGTAGTCCCCACGCCGCACGACATGTCCTACTGCCGCCGTATCTGTAAGCATCGCACGCGGTGTCGCGATGCCGGTCACGATCGCGATCAACTTCATCTCGTCGAGACTCGTGCTCGGCATCAACACGCGACGCTGTGCGGGCGCAGCGGCTTGAGCCTTGAAGGCCTTAGCGTACGACCGAAAGGGATCGCGATTTTGAATGTCGAGCTCGATGAAGTCTTCGTCGACGAAAACGTGCGCTTGGGCTTCGGCCACGGCGGCCGCTTTCGTCGCAGCAACTTCTGCCTCGGAGGGTGGTGGCTGCTTTTCGTTCGTGCCATCGCCTAGCAAACCCTGACGCGACCCATCATCGTCTCCTCCGCCGCCGCAACCCGCGACCACCATCGTCGCGACCAGCAAAGTCGAGGACCAAAATCCAATGAACGAAACTTTCACCGTCACTCCCCTTAGTTCGGCGGCCGCCGATACGTCGTCGCGCGCACGTCGACGTTGACCACCACCTCCCCCGACGGCAATTGCCGCGGCTGTGTCATGCGGATGTTCTCCATACTGATCGCGCGATCCAACTTGCTCACGTTGTAAAAGAACTTCCCGAGCTGGTGGTACCGACCCGTCAACGCAAGAACGACCGGTATCTTCGAGTACAGCTCTTGGCGTTGTTCGGGGCGGGGCTCGACGAGCCGGATGGTGAGGCCGCTCAGCTCCGCCACTCGGTTGAGGTCCTGAAGGAAACCGGCGATCTCGGCGTCCTCAGGAAGGATACGACGGTTCTGCCGATCCGATGCCTCCCGATTCGCGAGCTCCTGCGTCAACTCGAGGTACTGCTTCTCCCGGCGCTCGGCATCCCGAATCTGATCCTGGAGCTGTTGCTTCTGCTGACGGGACGCCATCAGCTCGGTCGAGATGCTGCTATAGACGACGGCGTAGTACCCGGCGCTGAGAAGTGCCAGCACGCCGACCAGCGCAAGCGCCTTCGCCCAGACGGGTAATCCAACGAATGTGTCTTCGAGACTCGCCATCAGTACTTCACCCTGCAGGTAATATCGAAGCCCACCGTCTGAAGGCCAGTTCCTGGATCGACGGATGCGCGCGTTCGCTGCAATGTCACGTCTTCGTAGATTTCACTCAGGGTCAGCCGTCTCAAGAACTCTGCAACGTCCTCGTTGCTACGCCCCATGCCCGCCATGGTGCACTCACGCTCGACCTCCTCGAAGCGAGTGAGCCATAGGCGGCGTACATCCCAGGATTCGTTGTAGCCCGCGAGGGGGTTGTCCTGACGCATGCGCTCGAGCTCTTCCGGATTGATCGTCGGCCCACCCGGATTGCTGAGCACCTTCGAAAGCTCCATCACGGCGCGGGTTGGCCCTCGGCGAGCCCGTTCGAGCTCCTGGATCACCTGCTCCAAACGACGGCTCTTCTCGAGGCGCCCTTCCACCTCGGCCAAGCCACTGGTCTTGCCCTGTAGCTCGTCCCGACGGGCCTGAAGCGTCTTGTTCTCTTCGGCCACCGTCTCGAGCTCAGCGCTTTGAACGAAGTACAACACCCCTAGAACTGCGAGCCAAACCGCGATGGCGCCCCCGTACACGGCCCCCCAAGTCCCCAGGCTGAAGTCGGCAGAAGGAAGCGCCGCCGGCGCGATACGTCGGGCACGCTTTCTTTTGTCGCTGGGCAGCAGATTAATGCGAATCATCAGTGTCGCTCCCGCTCTTTGCGCAACGCTAGACCAATGCAGACCACCGCCTGCGAAGCTCGGCCTTGCAAGTCCGCAACCGCTTGCTCATCGACCTCGGCGACACGCGTCGGGTCGAGCACCTCGACCGGCACCTGCGAGCGTGTTTCCATGATGTCGAGCAACGCTTGGATATTCGCGGTGCCCCCGGAAACGCAGACTCGCGTCAGGTCGCGGTCTCCGCTGGTGGCGAGGTAGAAATCGAGCGACCGCTGAATCTCGCCGGCGAGCTGCTCGACCGCCTGATTGACGATCTCCGGCACCTCGCGTGGCACGATGCCGCGGCCCTCGCCTCCACATTTGTACGACTCGGCCTCGTCTCGACCGATCCCCAGTTGTCGCTGGATTTCCTCGGTGATCGAGTTGCCCCCGTTCGCGATATCGCGAGTGAATGCGGTGGTTCCGTCCGAGAGAATGTTGACTGTGGTCGTCGAGGCGCCAACGTGAACGAGGACGACCGTCTCGTCGGCCTTCACGACGCCGTAGCCCACTTCGTACACATTTTGCACCGTGAATGCATCGAGGTCGACAACCATCGGACGAAGTCGAGCTTCCATTGCTAGGTTGGTGAGATCCGTGATCTCTTCCTTCTTCGCAGCCACCAGAAGAACATCCATTTGGCCGTGGTCGGTACGCTCGTGCAGCACCTCGTAGTCCACGTGCACCTCGTCGAGATCAAACGGGATGTGCTGCTCAGCTTCCCAGTTGATCTGCTCCTGAAGCTCGCCTGCCGTCATCAACGGCATGGTGATCTTCTTGATGATGACGCTGTGCCCGCTCGCGCGGAGAGCAACGTTACGGTGTTTCGACCGGGCGAAAAGCTTCTCGAGCCCCTCGACGACCGCGCCAGAGTTGATGATATGCCCGTCGACGATGGTCTCGGCAGGCAATGGGTGGAAGCCGAACCGCATGATGGTCCTCGCCCCCTTACGCCCCTCTTTGATTTCGCAGACCTTAATCGAGCTCGAACCGATATCGACGCCGATTAAGTTCTTCCCCTCCGACGACATGTAGGTGCATTACTCCTCCTCACCGAACACGCGTACCCGGTCGGCGAGCCTGAGACCCAAAGCTTCGAGAATTTTTCGTTTTGTGTCCATTCGACATCCAAAACCCTTCTCGACGCGATCGATCGTCAACACCGATAGGTTCGCGCGACGAGCCAACTCAGCCTTGGACATCATGCGTTCGATGCGAATCTTGCGAACATTGTTGGGCTTGTTGCCACTCTTCTTGCTCGCTTTGGGCTTGGTCGCCCCATCGTCATCGCTCTGCGAAGAGACAGCTCCGACCACCGTTTCCGGTTTCGGCATCGCTTCGTGTGCCTCAGGGTCGTAACTCATCGCTCGGCTCGTCAGAGGTCGGAAAGGCACCCTGCCAGTCCCTAACAACGTTATGACCGAACCACCTTAGGGTCAAGCAAGTTTGAAAAATTTAGTATTAAGTTAAGTGATAATTATATATAAATCATATGAACCTTGGCAGCGGAACGCAGACGTCCGCGATCGTCTCGCACTGCTTGTGCTAGACGCGCGAACCTACCGGTTGTCAACGAACGAAGACGTCGAAATTCATGGTGTCAACGCTGAACGGCAATGGCAAAAAAACGCCCGTCGACCACGACCGTTAGTTTGCCCCACCCCGCGACTCATCAATACTCGCCGGGTCGTGACGAGCTTGGTTGGGGTGTGGCGTGGCGTTGCCGTGGTGTTCTTGGTCCTCCTGCTCACCGTATCGGCCCAGGCGCAGAGGAAGCACACCGTGCAGCAGGGCCAGACGCTCGGGGCCATCGCCAAGCGTTATCGGGTCTCGGTCACGAATCTCGCGGCTGCGAATCGACTCAAGAAGACGTCCAACCTTCGCGTAGGGCAGGTTCTGCGAATCCCGCCCAAGGGCGTGATCTTCGTCTATCCAGGACAAACCCTGAGCGGCATCGCGAAGGCGAACAAGGTGAGCATCAAGGCGCTAGCGAAGGCGAACCGTCTCAAACCCGATTCAGCCCTACGTATCGGGCAGCGACTCGAGCTGCCGGGCTACAGCGCAGGAGCCAAGGCCACCAAGGTGCGAAACGCCAAACTCAGTGGACTGGTCACGCTGGAGCGTCCGGCCAGCAAAGAGAGCCTCCGCGTCCGCTTGTTCGGCAAGACCGGCAAGATCGATCCGAAGGCTCGCACGCGCCTCGCCCGGTTTCTGCGAGATCGGGAGAGTGGCGACGCGAAACGCCCGAGCGTTCGGATCATGCGAGTGCTCGCGGACTTGGCGGACCACTTCAACGGACGCACCATCCTCGTGGTCAGCGCCTACCGCTCACCGGCCAACGGCGGAAGCGAATCCAGTCGGCACGCGACGGGCCAAGCCATCGATATCCGTATCGCGGGCGTCCCGAACGAAGTGCTGCGCGACTACTGCCTCACACTGACCAGGGTGGGTGTTGGCTATTACCCGAGGAGCAGCTTCATCCACATCGATGTCCGTCCCGAGGCCGCCTATTGGGTGGATTGGTCCCGCCCCGGGGAACCGCCCCTCTATCTGCCTCCCGGAGAGACCCCCGAACAGTACGACGCCGGAGTCCCCACCGCGGTATCGCCTCGGTGACAGTGTGGGGCTATCCGTGCTGACGCTTTACTGATCCCGGTCGGACCTTCGGTCCGGCAATTGGTCCCGCCCCACCGCCCCCGCACTGTCACCGAGCTCGATGTTGTGCTCTTTGAGGCGGCGGTAGAAAGTGCGCCGGGCCATGCCGAGGGCCCGCGCTGCCTTTGCGCGATTCCAGCCATGC